>JANTGN010000061.1 GCA_024762895.1 Thiotrichales bacterium | reverse complement strand
TGAAGAACATCATCTTGCGGTTGCAGAGGAGATCTCCGTATTTCGCTTTGATATGCCTCTTTATTTTGCCAATGCGGGTTACCTGGAAGACAGGGTGTTGGAAAACATTGCTAAAAAACCTAATCTTAAATACGTGATACTCGATATGGATCCAATCACGATTATTGATGCCACGGGAGAAGAGGTTCTTCACGCCTTGACGACCAGGCTGCGTGAAATAGGGGTCGATTTGCTCATATCCAGAACCAAGCACCACGTTCAGGATGTTTTCGATGAATCCGGATTTACAGAGCTGCTGGGTAAAGAAAACTTTTTCAGGACCCGAAATGCTGCCATTACATTTGCACTGAATAATCTGGGCATCAAGGATTTTGAGGAAAGTCCTCTGAACCCCGATATGTCGGGATATGCTCGCGGTATGACGGATCGAACCATATAGTAGTTCGCCAGTGGTGGAATCGAGGCAAATATATACCAGGCAGATCCCGTATTGTTTTCTCTACGGGTTCTTCTGTTCAGCTTGAATTCTATTGAGAGTGAGCCAGAATACTATTGACTTGTAACAGGGGGTGAGCAATGCGTCATATCATGGTCCTCAATGCCAAGGGTGGGTCTGGCAAGACAACGATAGCAATCAATCTGGCCAGCTATCTGTCTTCACAGGGATATCGAGTAGGAATAGCCGATTTTGACCCACAGGGTTCCAGTCTTGCCTGGCTGGCAGAACGATCCCCCGCGCGCCCTGCCATTGCCGGCATAACGGGTTTTGAAAAAGGGTATCGGCCTCCGAGAAACCTTGATTTTCTAATCATGGATGCGCCTGCAGCGGTGCATGGTAAAGACCTGACTGCCCTGATGCGTAAGGCAGAAACAATCATTGTACCCGTACTACCTTCTCCCATTGATATGCGAGCAGCCTCGGATTTTATTAGCGAGTTGAAGAAAAACAGCCGGGTGGCAAAAAAACAGGCCAAGATAGCCCTGGTCGCGAATCGTACCAGAGAGATCACCAGAATATATGGTGAACTAGAGTCTTTTCTGAAAAAACAGCGTATTCCCGTATTGACGCATTTAAGGGATTCACAAAATTATATACGTGCAGCTGAGAAGGGTCTGGGTATTTATGAATTGGCACCTTCAGCGACACGGGTCGACCGAGAACAATGGCAACCCATTGTTAAATGGGTTAAGAGCAAGCGTAGCCAGCCCTGATCAAAATAGCGATGCAGTGTGTTCATTCATTTTCATGTGAGATGGTATGTTTCTAAAAATCCTTCTGCTTGTTGTTTTCTGTCTGCCTCTAACAGTTCAGGCTGCATTGACTGGGATCTGGAAAGGAGATAAGGAAGGTACTTTTTATATTCAGGAGAGTCGAGGGAATATCTACTGGTACGCGGAACAATTATCCCGAAACCCTTATTGGGCACACATCTTTAGCGGAAAGATTAAAGACCTTGAGATTAAAGGAACCTGGGTTGATATTCCAAAGGGTAAAAGCCGAAACCAGGGCCGTCTAATCGCTAAAGTAACACCCGATGGTAAGCATATCGAGTTTAAAGGCTCGGGGCTGAAAAACAATCGTTTGTATCGTTGGGAGAATAAACCAATTAGTTCTGATAGCGAAGTGGTCATAACCCGTCCAGCTATTCCTGAAGAAAAATGTATGTCTATTAATCCTGCACGTAGCAAGGTTGAGAATGTTGCAGGTCGCTGGGTCATATCTGATGGTGGCAATATGCTTTTTGATTTTGACCGAAAGAGACTGGAAGCCGATCAGGCATTAAAGATTATTAAACATTATCGAATGGATTCCTTGTGTTATTTAAGCCAGACAAATTCTGGTATTAGTTATTTATTATCCGGCAATCAGGCACCAATAGGGAAATTAGTCGATGATGATTGTGTTGTGTTTGACCCCGGCAAACTGCGCCTTGAGGAGGTCTCGGGTAGCTGGAAGTTGTCGGATGCTAATCAATGGGTCTTTGATTTTGGCCAGGATGTAAAGGCAGCCAAAAAAAGCCTGGAGCTGATCAGGAAGTACCATTTCAGTCGTGTATGCTATGTGGGAAGACCGGATCCCAGTTTCCAGTATTTAAGGCAGTGACTCTTTTTAGACCTGGGATTTTGCTGGGGGTGTGCCCTGCTCCTGCTTTCCTAACCATTTAGTGAATTCTTCAGCCTCAATGGGGCGACTGAGGTAATAGCCCTGGATTCCATCACAGCCTAATTCGGTCAATAGGCCCTGGATCTCCTCTTTTTCAACACCTTCTGCAATGACATAGAGGCCGAGGTTGTGAGCAAGATCTATAGTAGAGCGCACGATGATAGTGTCATTATGATTACTGGAAATTTCCTGAATAAATGATTTATCAATTTTAAGTTCATCAACATCAAACTGTTTTAAATAAGAAAGTGATGAAAATCCGGTTCCAAAGTCATCAATTGCCAGCCTGATTCCCATTGTGTTTAGACGATCGATGATTTCGACCACATGTACGGGGTTCGCCATCATGGCGCTTTCCGTGATCTCAAGGGTTAACAAACCAGAAGGTAGTCTATATTTCTTTAATATTTTTTTTACTTCATCGGTAAATAAAGCATCTTTTAGATTGTGTGCTGACAGATTAACGGCAATATTGATTTCCAGGCCCGACTTCAACCATTCACTGCACTGTCGTACAGCATTTTCAATAACAAGGTAGGTTAGATGATTAATCTGCCCAATCTGTTCAGCCAGAGAAATAATTTGGGGCGGGGGAATCTGGCCAAATACAGGGTGGTTCCAGCGCAGGAGTGCCTCGACACTAAAAACGTTACCCGTTTTTAAGTCAAGCTTTGGTTGATAGTGCAGGTTCAAAGTGTTGTTGTTTAACGCATCACGTAGATCGCTAATGAGTGCTAAGCGGTGAGTTGTATATTCATCAGTATCCGGATCGTAAATGCTATAAGGCAAGTGATTATTTTTTGCTACATACATCGCCACATCTGCACGCTGCATGAGTGTTGCTTCATCACTACAATGTTTAGGAAATACAGCAATACCAATACTGACCTCGATATAAAGCTGGATTTCATCAAAAATAAATACATCTGTCATGGCCTGGTTGATTTTTTTGGCTATGATGACAGACTGTTCTTCATTAGTTTCAGGGAGAAGTATCGCGAATTCATCACCGCCCAGGCGTGCAACGGTATCGGATTCTCTAAGACAGGTTAATAAGCGTTTTGCAACCTGCTGGAGTATATGATCCCCAGTGTGATGACCCAGTGAATCATTGATTTCTTTAAATCTGTCCAGGTCCAGCATAAATAGACTGACGTTCCGTTTTTTCCTTCTTGCTGTAGACAGTGTTTGTTCAAGACGAATTTTTAAAAGGACACGATTAGGAAGCGTGGTAAGAGAATCATGTAGTGTCTGGTATTCAAGGTCGGCCTGGCGATTGTGTACCTGCTTGCGCATTTCGCTAAAGGCTTCGACTAGATCGCGAGTTTCATTAGAGTGGACCATTGGCAACAGCTCGACAGGCTTACCAAAGGCTTCAGACTTCAGGGCTCGAGATATTGCCGAGAGTGGCTTGAAGACCAGTTGTTCAGTTGAAAAAAGAATCAAGGCAACAAATGCTAAACCAAAGGCGGCTGTTCCTAACAGTATATATGTTTGTTTATAGGCCGCTGAACTCAGTGAGTCCATATCTGCTGAGGCCTGTTCCTCAACCTGGTTATCTATAATTTTGAGTATTTCTAAAATATCATCGACCAAAGGAGTAATGGTGTCGGCCATAATGATGGAGTCCATGCGCCATTCACCTGAATGATGTATCAGTTGTATTTCTTTGAAGCCCCGATACCAGTTACTTGAAAGAGTAGAAATATCGGAAATGGATGAACTAACCTGAAAACCTAGTCTTCCTTCATTGTCCAGTTGCCTTAATAAATTCAATTGTTGTTGCAAACTTTGGTAAAGGATATCAATCCCCTCTTCCTGGGCGGGTAATGATCTTTCTTCAAATGACCCCATTCTGTTGGCAAGATAAATACGAAAATTGGATAGCATCTGTGACCAGATGGTATTTAGTTCGATAAATTCGGCATAGATTTCCGGATCGTCATGAATAATATCTTCTTCCCGAAGTTCTATCATGGCCAGAGCTATGGAGGAGATAATTTCATTTCTGTTGGGACGCAATACATCATTGCCAATGGCCATGGATGGATATTGTTTTGTGGACTTAAGCCGTATTTCAAACAACTCCCGAGTATCAAGTTCGAGTTGTTGCAGTAGGTTTTTAAGAAGCGTGATGGTTTCCGTCAGTTTCAGATTAACGGTCGACGGATGCTCAAGCATGATGTCGGTTATTAGAATGGTTTGATAGATAGAATAGGTAACCTGTTGACGAACATCGTTTCGTTCAGGTTCCAGTAAAAAAAGATCTAGGGATTTATAAGCCTCAAGTAACCCCGTCTTGATATTATGGCTGTTCTCAAGCAGCGAGTTGCGCATTTCCAGGTTGGCTAGTGTTTCCGCACGCGCCTCTGTAACCTTGGTATAACCCAGATAGGCACCAATCATCAGGAATAGCCCGAGTGTAAGCGCCAGGATAAAAAACCGGACGCGAAGGCTTTGTAAGGCTTGTATCCTCATAGATTGAATACACAACTTTTAAATATATGTCTAAAGTACAATAAACTAACCTTTCTGATAGTATATGAAGTATTCCTGTATCTCATAAGCTATTGACTACAGTTATAAATGTCCAGTTTACCCCTGAAAGAAAAGAAAATTACGACCTTTTCAGATTATAGGATGTCTATTAAGGATTTTTATTCATTCGCAAACCCATAGCCTGAGGTAATTAAATTCATTATGTTTGTAAGGACAGTACGGGCACATAAAATGATAAATCTTAAAGCGAACTAAATCTGTTATCAGTATGATGGCCATTCGATTTTGATGCACGGGGGCATATGTATGGCAAAGATCAGTATTATTGGGGCCGGATTCGGTGCACTAACGGCGGTTCGAGAACTCCGTAAGGCCTTGCCAGATGCGGAAATTACTTTGATAGCACCCAGGGCGGAATTCATTTATTTCCCCAGTCTGATCTGGATACCTTCAGGCTTACGCCAGGGCTCTGACATACGGGTGGATCTGGTTAATTTCATACAGCGTCATGATATCCGTTTTCATGCCGCCAGCGTCACGGGCCTGAGCGAAGACGGCCGCCTGGTCATGACTGATCAGGGTGAGGTAGAAAACGATGCCCTGATTATTGCGAGCGGCGGGCGATTCATTAAAAAACTACCCGGTATCGAACATGCCATCACAATCTGCGAAGGAATCGAGGCGGCTGAGCGCCTTCGTGATCGCCTCAGGGCCATGGATTCGGGCACGATTGCAATCGGCTTTGGAGGTAATCCCAAAGAGCCCTCTGCCATGCGGGGTGGTCCCATGTTTGAACTCCTGTTTGGTCTGGATACCCAGCTCCGCCGCGAAGGCCGGCGTGAGAATTTCAGGCTGGTCTTTTTCAATCCTGCTCCAGAGCCCGGAAAGCGGCTAGGTCCCAAAGCGGTTTCAGGCCTGTTGGCAGAAATGAAAAAAAGAAATATCGAAACCCATCTCGGTAACAAGATTAAAGGGTTCGAGGCTAACAAGGTGATGACCGAAGGCGGGGAAATCCAGGCCGATCTGATTCTGTTTATGCCGGGTATGACTGGACCCAAGTGGCTGGATAAAACCTCCTTGCCCCTTTCCGAGGGTGGCATGATTCGGGCCAATGCACATTGCCAGGTCGAGGGTCTCGATAAGGTCTATGTGGCAGGTGACTCAGGCAGTTTTCCCGGCCCCGACTGGATGCCCAAGCAGGCGCATATGGCCGATCTTCAGGCCGTCACCGCGGTTAAGAACCTGGCAGCCGAGTTCAATGGAGGCGAGACAAAGGCCAGTTTCAAGGTAGAATTGGTCTGCATTGTAGATACCCTGGACAAGGGCATACTGGTATTTCGTAATCCGAAACGTGCAGTTGTGTTCCCCTGCCGACTATTACACCGGGTCAAGCGTTTCTTTGAATGGTGGTATCTGCGCCCCTATCGTTGAATCAAGAGGCTGCCTGCATGAAAACCCTCAGTACATCAGAAAGAGACCTGCTCAACTCCGCCATTCGCGAGATACCGGACTTTCCTGAACCGGGCGTTGTTTTCAGGGATATCACCACCCTTTTGAACAATGCCGAGGCCTTCTCGGTACTGATGAACCACCTGAAGGAACGTTATCAGGAGTCTGATCTGGACTTCATAGCGGGCATAGATGCTCGAGGGTTCATCTTTGGTGCTGCACTCGCGCAGATGCTGAATATCGGTTTTGTCCCCGTGCGCAAGAAGGGCAAGCTGCCCTATACCACGGTCTCCGAAAAATATGTCCTGGAATATGGTGTAGACGAGGTAGAGATACATATCGATGCCTTTCTGGATATCGAAGAGCCGCGCGTACTCCTGGTCGATGATCTGATTGCCACCGGCGGCACGGCGTATGCGGCGGCCAATCTGATACGCCAGTCTGGAGGCGTTTGTGTCGAGGCCTGTTTTGTCATGAGCCTCGATGACCTGGGCGGCAAGGATAAGCTGCAGGAAAACACCACGGTCTACCATCTGTTGTAAATGGCCTGGGACCTGCATAGCGTCTGATATATCTGTCCGTTATAATGCGCGGTTCTCTTACCCGGGATAAACTCGCCAGGAAAAGCAATGGGTACCAATGAAGCCGTGATGAACAATGCCGATACAGTACCGGCAGAGCGTCGGTTCAGCTCTGAAGACGAGCTTCAGGATTATTTCCTGCAGGGCGTTTCTCGTACCTTTGCCCTGACGATCCCTGTACTACCCCGGGGTTTACGCGAAGCGGTGTCCAACGGCTATCTCCTGTGCCGCATCATCGATACCATTGAAGATGATCCGGGTCTCAACATGGAGCAGAAGACCCGGTTTGCTGCGCAGTTTACCGAGGTGGTCGAGGGCAAGGACGAGGCCGCAGAGTTTGCACAGGCCCTGGCCCCCCTGCTGACCGATGCCATTATTCCCGAAGAAAAAGAACTGATCCGTTACACCGAGGCTGTGATACGGATCACGCACGGCTTAAATACCGCTCAACGTGAGGCCCTGAGTACCTGCGTCCGTACGATGGGCCATGGCATGATGCATTTCCAGGAGCAGCAGAGCCTGGCCGGCCTGAAGGATATGCCGGAGATGGAACAGTATTGCTACTACGTTGCCGGTGTTGTGGGTGAAATGCTGACCCGTTTGTATTGCGATTATTCACCGAAGATTGCCAGAAACCAGGATGAGCTGATGCGGCTCTCGGTCTGTTTTGGTCAGGGCCTGCAGATGACCAATATCCTCAAGGATATCTGGGATGATCATGAACGTGGGGCCTGCTGGTTACCCCAGGAGGTCTTCAGCCGCTATGGCTTTGATCTCAGGGATCTGAAACCCGGCCTGAAGAGTCCTGAATTTGAACAGGGCCTGGAAGAACTCATCGGAATAGCCCATCAACGGCTCTACGAGGCCCTGGAATATACCCTTCTGATTCCACGCCAGGAGACGGGAATACGTAATTTCTGTCTCTGGGCCCTGGGTATGGCCATCCTGACCCTGAAAAAGGTCCACCAGAACACCGGGTTCAATGATGGCCGTGAGGTTAAAATCTCACGGGCTGATGTCAAGAATACAATACTACTCAGCCGACTGAATGTGCGGAGTAATTTCATGCTACGCCGCTTATTTCATCTCGCCGGGCGAGGTGTGCCCAGAGACACAAATATCGGTCAACCAAAGACGGAACTGGAGTCATGAGCACGAAGAGTAACGTTATCGATATGAATACAACGCCTAACGTTAATCTGGATGATGGCCTGTCAAAGCTGGACCAGGCCATCGACAGGGCGTGTAAGACCCTGATCAGTCAGCAGACGGAGACGGGGTACTGGTGCTATGAACTTGAGGCCGATAGCACCATACCCGCCGAATACATCCTCATGATGCATTACATGGACGAGATCGATGAGGAACTCCAGGCCAAGATCGCTAACTATCTGCGCGACAAGCAGGAAGAAGAAGGCGGATGGGCCCTTTATTATGATGGGCCCTTCGATATCAGCGGGTCCGTCAAGGCCTACTATGCGCTGAAGCTGGCCGGCGATGCCCCCGATGCCCCTCATATGAAAAAGGCACGCAAGCAGATCCTGGCCCACGGTGGCGCAGAGACCAGTAATGTCTTTACGCGTATCGCCCTGGCCATGTTTGAGCAATTGCCCTGGCGTGCCACGCCGGTGGTTCCGGTAGAGATCGTCCTGTTCCCCAAGTGGTTCCCCTTCAATTTGATGAAGGTTTCCTACTGGTCGCGCACAGTAACGGTGCCGCTTTCTATCCTGTGTAGCCTCAAGGCCCGGGCGCGCAACCCCCTGGGCATTGGCATCAGCGAGTTGTTCAAGACGCCGCCGGACCAGGTAAAGTGTTATTTCAAGTCCAATAACCTGATTCAACGGACCTTCCTGTTCCTGGATCGGGTCGGATTTCATATCGAGCCTTTTATTCCCAGATGGATCAGGAACCGTGCCATTAAGAAGGCCGAAAAGTGGACCATCGAACGACTCAATGGAGAAGACGGTCTGGGTGCCATCTTCCCGGCGATGGTCAATGCCTACGAGGCCATGGACCTGCTAGGTTATCCCGAGGATGACCCACATCGCCTGATCGCCAGAAAATCCATCGATAAGCTACTGGTCATCAATGAGGATTCAGCCTATTGCCAGCCCTGCGTATCCCCGGTCTGGGATACCGGGCTGGCAGCCCTGGCCCTGCAGGAGTCAGGGGGTGAAGGCAGTGAGGCCGCGATCAGAAACGGCCTGGAGTGGCTGAAGCAAAACCAGTTGCTGGAGGAAAAAGGCGACTGGTCGGAGATGCGCCCCGAACTGCGTGGTGGAGGCTGGCCCTTCCAGTTTCGCAATGATTATTACCCCGACCTCGACGACACCGCGGTAGTGGCCTGGGCCATGCACGATACCCAGGACGACTACTACGCGGAAAACGTCAGTCGTGCTGCCGAATGGCTGGAGGGTATGCAGTCCTCCAATGGCGGGTTTGCCTCCTTCGAGATCGACAACGATTCCTATATCCTCAACGAGGTACCGTTTGCCGATCATGGCGCCCTGCTGGACCCGCCCTCGGTTGATGTCAGTGCCCGTGTGGTGACCCTGTTTGGCAAGTTGAAAAAAGATGGCGCCAACTATGAGGCCGCCATGCGTCAATGTATCGATTATCTGCGCGAACAACAGGAAGACTTTGGTGGCTGGTACGGTCGCTGGGGTAACAATTATATCTATGGCACCTGGTCGGTACTGGTTGCCCTGGAGCAGGCGGGTATCTCCAGGACGGATTCCATGGTGCTGCAGGCCGTGGCCTGGCTCAGGGCCTGCCAGCGAGAAGATGGTGGCTGGGGTGAGCATAACGATAGCTATAATGATATAAGCCTGGCGGGTAAGGGGGCCAAATTTAGCACGGCCTACCAGACGGCCTGGGCCATGCTGGGCCTGATGGCCGCTGGCGAGGTCGATAGCCCCGAGCTGGCGCAAGCCGCCGAGTATCTGCTGAAAACACAGGATGCCGATGGCCTGTGGTCTGGCCCGGATTTCACGGCACCGGGTTTCCCAATGGTCTTTCATCTGAAGTATCACGGTTACGACAAGTTCTTCCCGCTCTGGGCCCTCGCGCGTTATCGCAATCTGAAATTTGCTGCCGGGCAGTGATGCAGCTCGGCATCGTCGCCGCCCTCAGGGATGAGGCCCGTCTGCTGACTCACCAACCCCTGGTGTTGTATCAGACGGTATCTCTCGGTGATGACGTCTCTTTACAGGTATCGGGTATGGGCCATGACAGGGCGAGGACTGCCGGCGAGGCCCTGATTGCCAAAGGAGCACAGGCCCTGCTCAGCTGGGGGACGGCGGCCGCGCTAGACCCTGCCATTCTCCCCGGGACCCTGGTCCTGCCCCACGAAGTTTTTTCTGCAGATGGATGCCATTACTCGGTCGATCATGCCTGGCGTGATCGTGTCCTGAGTCATCTATCGGCGTCAATGCCCATCCACCAGGGCCCACTCTGCGCTAGTGATTCGGTCCTCGATAGCCCTGCGGCCAAGGCCGGGTTGTTTGCGCAAAATGGTTGTGCGGCTGTCGATATGGAATCCGCTGCCCTGGCCCGGCTGGCATCGGAAAGGGGTCTGCCCTTTCTCTGTCTGCGCTATATCGTGGATCCCGCGGACATGGCACTGCCAGGCAGCCTGATGTCATCTCTGGATGATGATGGCCAGGTACGACCCTTAAGGCTGCTGGGTCAATTGATTACGCATCCTCGTGATCTGCTGGCACTGGCCCGACTGGCTAAGGCCTTTGGCGAGGCCAAAAAGAGCATGCAACGCACCCTCGATACCCTGGGCCCGGAATTGGGATCTCTGCCTTTGGCAAGATCGGCATCGGCATGAATGCAAGCATAGAGCAACGTATCGGTTTTGCCCTGGCCAACTGGACGGACCGAATGGCAAGGCACGCGGTCTGGGTCATCCTGTTTTTTCTGCTCCTGGCGGGCGCCAGCCTCCACTACGCTGTTCATCATCTGGGTATCAATACGGACAACTCGGAGATGCTGGATGAATCCCTGCCCTTTCGCCAGACGCTCAAGCTCTATCAACAGGCCTTTCCCCAGCAGAGCAACAATCTCCTGCTGGTCATCGATGGACCCGATGCCGATGCGAGTTATGCGGCAACTCAAAGGCTAAGCCAGCGACTGTCCGAGCTGAAGGATGATTTTCGAACGGTGTACTGGCCGGGTGGTGGTGCATTCTTTGAAGATCAGGCCCTGTATTATCTGACGGTAGACGAATTGTCACAAAGGGCTGATCGCTTTTCAGAAAGTACGCCCCTGCTGAGTTATTTGCAGCGTCATCCCAGTGCCCAGGGTCTGCTGGGCAGTTTACAGAATGCAGTCGCAACGACGGGCGATGAAGGCGCTGCAGAGACACAAAGAATAATCGCCGCCACGACCCTGAGCCTGCGTGCCTATGCCCAGGATGAACCACAGCCGCTGGACTGGCAGAAACTCCTGTTTGCCGCAGACACCAGCCAACAGTCCCAGAGCCGGCAATTATTGATTGTTCAGCCGGAACTGGATTTTAGTAATCTCTTTGCTGCCGGAACCGCCATTCGAACCATCCGCGCGGAGTCGCATGATCTGGGCATTGGTGAAGGTCAGCCCATTACGCTCAGGGTCACCGGTGGGGCCGCCCTTGCCTACGAAGAGTTGAAGAGTGTCAGCCAGGGTATGGGGATAGCCGCCCTGATGAGTCTGCTGATCGTGGTTGCCTTGCTGTGGGTGGGCACCGGCTCATTTCGTATCCTTTTATACTCGATGATCAGCCTGCTGGCAGGGCTTTGCCTGACGGCGGGTTTTGCAGCCCTTAGTATTGGTAGTCTGAACCTGATTTCGGTGGCCTTTGCCGTGCTTTATATTGGCCTGGGTATCGATTTTGCGATCCATTACAGCCTGAGATATTCGGAATTTCGCGACCGGGAAATGGACAATATAGGGGCGCTCAGAGAGGCCTCCAGGGATGTAGGTAGTGCCCTGGTCATTTGCGCCCTGTCCACGGCCATTGGGTTTTATGCCTTTATACCCACGGACTTTGTCGGGGTCTCTGAGCTGGGCCTGATCTCGGGCACGGGCATGTTTATCAGCCTGGTTGTCAGCCTGAGCCTGTTGCCGGCCCTGTTTTCTCTGTCACCGGTACGGATGACCGGTCGCCTGCACCGTAAGGTGAGTCATGAGCCGGGTCCGGTGGCGCGCGGGATAAGGCAGTACGGGCAATCGATCACGGTGTGGATTTTCATCATCGGGGCAATAGCCAGTTATACCCTGGTACATGCGCGTTTTGATTATGATGTCCTCAATCTGCGGGATCAGGAGAGTGAGTCCGTGGCTACCTACCGTGACTTGCTGGCCACCAGCGAGACACCGCCCTGGCGCCTGACGGTCCTGGCTGAATCGGCGGACCAGGCCAATGAATACCGGACCAGACTGGAAGCCCTGCCCAGTGTTCAGAAGGTGATCGATGTGCAGGACCTGTTACCCCGAGAAATAGAATCAAAGCAGGATCTGCTCACAAAGATGCGGGATCAGTTAAGCGATATTCGGGCCATCGAAGCGACAGGCGAGACCAGTACGATGGAAGCCCTGCGTGGGCTCAGTAAAGGCCTGGATATTCAAGAACAGTCAGACCGTGATCAGGACAAGTCACAGCGTGCCCTGCAAGATGCGCTTGAGGCAGTGATTCAAAAACTTGAGGCCATGTCAGCAGAGGAACAAAAAAAAGCCCTGGCTGAGCTCGATGCGTTACTGGTGGGTGCACTGGCCCCGGCCCTGGACAAGCTGCAAAAAAACCTCGAACAGAACCCGGCCAGCCTGGATACCCTGCCCCTCGATATCAGGAAACGGTGGGTCAGTGAATCGGGAATCTGGCGCCTGATGGTCTTTGCAAAGAACGACCTGTCGGATATCCAGGAACTGAGACGTTTCGTGAACGAGGTCAGTGGGCAGGTGCCCCGGGTCACCGATCTGCCCATCATAAACCTCGCCTCTGGTGAGGCCGCCGTTAAGGCCTTTCAACAGGCATTTTTGACCGCCCTGATCCTGATCACCCTGCTGTTGTTGATATTGCTACGCAGCCTGCGTGATACCCTGCTCGTATTAATCCCTTTATTACTGGCCGCTGTACTGACAACGGCCGCCAGCGTGTTGTTAGATATACCGTTTAACTTTGCCAATATCATTACTCTGCCTCTGTTGCTGGGCATCGGTGTAGATAATGGCATCCACATGGTGAGTCGAGCGCGAACAGCCATGCCGGCCGATGGCAACCTGCTGCATACCAGTACCTCCAGGGCGGTGATCCTGAGTGCCCTTACTACGGTGGCCAGTTTTGGCAACCTGGCCTTTTCTTCCCATCCCGGAACCGCGAGTATGGGCCAGTTATTGACCATCGGGGTGCTGGTGACCATGGCCTGTACCCTGCTGGTCTTACCTGCCGTGCTGGGCCAGCGTCAGTCCATGCCGCGGGAGGCCTGATTCATGTTACGTGTCGGTGTCTTCATTGATCTGTACTGGACTCCCAGGGCGGGTGGGCATGTCAAATCCTGGGAACGTTTTGCCGAGGCGGCGACGCAACTTGAAGAACCCATCGACCTGACGATACACCTGCTGGGTAAGCAGGAAGAGACCATTA
>JANTGN010000060.1 GCA_024762895.1 Thiotrichales bacterium | reverse complement strand
GCACGAACCTGCGCATAACCAAATTCGCGGTGATCGGCATTCTCGACTTCACCACCCAGCTGGGCCGCCATGGTCTGCATGCCGTAACAGATACCCAGTACGGGAACGCCCTGGGTGAAAACGGTGTCAGGTGCCCGGGGTGGCTCTGAATCGATGACCGACTCGGGACCGCCGGAGAGGATGATGCCCTTCGGTTTGAACTCAACGACCTCGGAAGCCTCCATGTCCCAGGGGTGGATCTCACAGTAAACACCGGATTCACGTACCCGGCGGGCAATGAGCTGGGTGTACTGGGAACCAAAGTCGATAATCAGTATACGATCGGAATGAATGTTCTGGGTCATGGCCTGTTGCTTGAAAAAGGCCCCGGCGATCGGGGCCTGGAAAAAGGATCAGTCGCGGCGATAATTCGGCGCTTCCTTGGTAATGGTCACATCATGCACGTGGCTTTCCTGCATGCCGGCATTGGTCACGCGTACAAATTCGGGCGTGGTACGCATGGCCTCGATATTCGAGGCACCTACGTAACCCATGCTGGAGCGCAGGCCACCAATCATCTGATGCAGGATGGTAATGATACTCCCCTTGTAGGGAACCCGCCCCTCGATGCCCTCGGGCACCAGCTTATCGGCATTGCCTTCATTGTCCTGGAAATAACGATCCGAAGAACCCTGTTGCATGGCCCCCAGTGAACCCATACCGCGGTAGGATTTATAGGAACGGCCCTTGTACAGTTCCACCTCACCAGGCGCCTCTTCGGTACCGGCAAACATGCCACCGATCATGACACTGTAGGCACCCGCAACGATTGCCTTTGCAAAATCACCCGAAAAACGGATGCCGCCATCGGCGACCAGGGGCACGCCTGTGCCTTCCAGCGCCTTCATGACGTTATTGATGGCCGAGATCTGGGGCACACCGACACCGGCCACGATACGTGTGGTACAGATGGAACCGGGGCCGATACCAACCTTGACACCATCCGCACCGGCCTTGACCAGATCCAGAGCTGCCTGTGCGGTCGCTATATTGCCACCAATAACCTGAACCTCGGGGAAATGCTTCTTGACCCAGGCCACGCGATCCAGAACACCCTGGGAATGGCCATGCGCCGTGTCTACAACCAGCACATCAACCCCCGCATTAACCAGGGCCTCGACACGTTCATCGGTACCAGCCCCCACCCCTACGGCGGCACCGGCACGCAGACGCTCGGCTTCGTCCTTGCAGGCATTGGGGTAATCACGGGATTTCTGAATATCCTTAACGGTAATCATGCCCCGTAGCTTGAAGTCACCATTGATGACCAGGACCCTTTCGATACGATGCTTATGTAACTGGGCCTGGACCTCTTCCTTGCTGGCCCCTTCCTTAACCGTCACCAGGCGTTCCTTGGGGGTCATGACCGCAGTTACAGGTTCGTCCTTCTGGGTAACAAAACGCAGGTCGCGGCTGGTCACGATGCCAACCAGGTTTTCACCATCGACGACTGGCAGACCGGAGATGTTATTGGTCCGGGTGATCTCCATGACTTCGCGAATTGTGGCGGTAGGCGACACCGTGATGGGGTCATTGATGATACCGCTCTCAAAACGTTTGACCTTGGCAACCTGTTCCGCCTGTGCCTCTATGGTCATGTTTTTGTGAATGATCCCTATACCACCCTCCTGGGCCAGGGCGATGGCGAGACGTGCCTCTGTCACGGTATCCATGGCCGCCGAGACCAGGGGAATGTTCAGGGTTATGTCTTTAGTCAGCTTGGTCCGCAGGTCCACATCCTTGGGTAAAACCGTGGAATGAGCGGGGACCAGCAGCACATCGTCAAAGGTCAGGGCTTCCTGGGTGATTCGCATGGCGGGTCTCTGGGTAAAATTAGCGGCTTATTATAGAGTTTGACCCTTGGCGGGTAAACTGGTATCAATGGCATCGGCATATTCAAGTTGTGCCTTGAATGATAATCATAATACTACGATGACACACCAAAAGTATGGAGGAATCATGAAGAATCTTTTAATCCCTGCCCTGTTGGCCAGTAGCCTGATCCTGTTAGGTGGTTGCGCCTCAACCCAGTCGAGCAGCTCCGCACAGGCGAAAGCAGACGAAACCAGCGCCCAGATGGCGGTCTTTCAGACCAGCTATGACAATGCCGCCCTGGCCCTGAAGACCGCCAGTTCAGTGGGTGGCGAGTGGCGCGACACCGGCAAGATGATGAAGCAGGCAAAGGCCGCCGCCGAAGCCGGTGATTTCGCCAAGGCCGAAAAACTCATCGAGGCTGCCAAATTCCAGGCTGAAATGGGTTATCAGCAGGCCATGGCACAGAAAAACGCAGGGCCGCATTACTAAGATAATTCAGGCTTAGCAACACAAACCGGGCCCCGCGCCCGGTTTTTTTTGCTCCATCATAATCCAGGCAGGTCAAAATCCCTGGAACCGGGTTTTTGCTAGAATGCGCTTCATGAGCATACCTGAACTCCAATATTCACAACCCGTGTACAGTGTTTCTGAGCTGAACAAGGCCGCCAGAAATCTGCTCGAGGGGCATTTCCCACTCATCTGGGTCGAGGGCGAATTATCAAATCTTGCCCGCCCTGCTTCCGGACACTGGTACTTCAGTCTCAAGGATGAACAGGCCCAGGTGCGCTGTGCCATGTTTCGCAACCGGAACATGCTGCTGAGATTCAAACCCGAAAACGGAATGCAGGTTAAAATCCGTGCTCGGGTCAGCCTCTATGAAGGCCGGGGCGAATTCCAGTTAATTGCGGAACACATGGAAGCAGCGGGCTTCGGGGCACTCCAGAGGGCCTATGATGCCCTCAAGCAAAGACTCGCTCATGAAGGCCTGTTCTCAGAAGAGCACAAAAAATCCCTGCCCCGGTTTCCGCGCAGGCTTGGAGTTATCACCTCTGCCACGGGTGCCGCTTTACGCGATATCCTGCATGTACTAAAGCGCCGTTATCCCTTATTACCCGTGCTGATCTATCCGGTTCCGGTTCAGGGAGATGAGGCCGCACCGGCCATCGTTCGAGCACTGGAGCAAGCCAATGATTCCGCAAACTGTGATCTCCTGGTCCTGGCTCGGGGTGGTGGTTCGCTGGAAGACCTATGGGCCTTTAATGAGGAAAGCGTGGCCCGTGCAATCCATGACAGCCAGATCCCGATCATTAGTGGCGTGGGTCATGAAACCGATTTTACAATTGCGGATTTTGTGGCCGATGTCAGGGCACCCACACCCTCTGCAGCAGCGGAAATTGCCAGTCCAAACCAGCAGGAGATTCTCAACCAGTTTATTAGATATGAGTCCTATCTTAATGATTTAATAGTAATTAAAATTGACAAATACCTTCAGATCCTGGAACACCTTAAGACACGACTCAAGCAGCAGCACCCCCTACGACGGATTGAGCAACATGCTCTCAGGATAGATGAACTGGAACGGCGTCTGTCGCGTGGCTGGGAAAACACCCTGAGACACCAGGGCCTGAGGCTTGATAGGCTACGTCAGTCATTACTGAGTCAAAATCCGGCACAGCAACTACAAAAACTCAACGCACGCCTCGAACCACTGAGGCTTCGTCTGGATCAGGGCATAACCCTGAAAATGCAACATACAATGAATCATCTAGCCGAGATCGGGCGTGCACTGAATGCCTATAGCCCCCTGGCCACCCTGGATCGTGGCTATGCCCTGATCACCAGGGAGCAGGAGCTGATCAAAAGCGTATCCCAGGTAGAGACAGGTGATCATGTTATCACCCGCCTCTCGGATGGAAGCCTGGAATGCCGTATCGAGGCGATTTCAACTAAGCTCGACTCAGACTGAGATTATTCAGGTCTTCAGGGCCTCAATATTCTGATTCAGGGTCCTGAGTACATCAACGCTCAGATATTCAAAGCCTTCCATGTCTCCGGCGAGAACTTTGGCCGGGTTGTCGGGTTGACCAAACTGATCCAGGACCAATAAGGCCCCCTGGAAATCTTCGGCCTGTGTATAGCCATTCACCGTAATGATGGTGGGTATGCCTGCATCGGTTGCAGATAGCAGTCCATTACGCGAGTCTTCCAGTGCCAGGCATTGCTCGGCACTTAAGCCCATTTGATCGAGGGCATAATCATAGATGTCCGAGGCTGGTTTCTTGGCCGGTACGATATCCCCGGCGGCAATAACCTCGAACCAGTCGATAGACTCATCACCCAGGGTCGCACTCAGCAAGGTGGTCACATTTTCCGGTGTTGTGGTGGTCGCAATCGCCAGCCTCAGACGTGCCTCGCGGGCCTCGCCCAGCAGACGCTCCACACCAGGCCTCAGCGGTATTTCACCGTCTCTTAATAATTCCAGGTAATAATGGGTCTTGCGACGATGCAACTCGGCGATCTTTTCCTCGATACCGGCTTCTTCCAGTAACTGCGGATCATGCTTTTCAAGGAAAAAACGCATGCGCTCTTTTCCACCGGTAACCGCGAGTAACTCACCGTAGCGATCAATATCCCAGTGCCAGTCCAGACCGGCCTCAGAAAAGGCCTTATTAAAGGCAACCCGATGACCATCGCGCTCGGTATCGGCCAGGGTGCCATCGACATCAAAAATCAAAGCTTCAAGCTGTTTCATATTAAATCAAATAGTTCTGTGAGAAAATTGAGACGCATGCTAATGTCACCATCGGTATAAATCCAGTAACACTAATGAATGTCATGACATCACTAATAACAAAAATCGGTTTTACCTTGGGCTTATTGCTGGTGATGTCCACCGCGCCGGCCGATCCCATACTGGTCGATTCCATGCCCCTGAGTAATGTTCAGTTTTATCCCAGACACACTGCGCCTGCTACCGTCATTAGCCTGAATAACACACGCCTGAGCGCACAGATTAACGCACGAGTTGAAAAGATCAGTGTGCGTGAAGGTCAACCGGTCATGACGGACGAAGTTCTTGTTCAACTCGATTGTCGCGATAGCAAGCAGTTACTAAAGCAGGCGCGCGCCCAGTGGAAATTTGCCAGTGACCAGTTCAGCCGTATCAAACGCCTGCGCGCAAATAAAAATGCCTCTGAGGAATCGTACAGTAAAAGTCAGTTTGATCTTGCCCAGGCCGAGGTAGCCAGATCCCAGGCCCAGCTTCAGGTTGAACGTTGTGAGGTCTCCGCCCCCTTTGATGGTGTCGTACTGGAAAAAATGGTCTCCGAGGGTGATCTCGCGGCACCGGGAACCCCGCTGCTACGCATTATTGATGTCACTAATATCGAGGTAGAGGCCAGTGTTCCGCACCCATTGGTGGATAGCCTGCTCACTGCCAAGGAACTTTATTTTGAACAACGCGAAGAAAAATACCCGGTCAAACTTGTCCGTGTAACCGACTATATCGACACCATCTCCAATGATCAGAAGGTCTATTTGAAGTTTACCGGCAACTCACCCCGTACAGGGGCTGGCGGCAGACTGACCTGGAGGAATCCTACTCCGCATCTCCCAAGCCGTTATATCGTCCAACGTGGTGGTAGCCTGGGTCTGTTTATCGTCGATCAGGGCAAGGCCCGCTTTATCAAACTACCACAAGCACTGGAGGGTCAATCGGCCCCAATCGCTCTTCCTCCCGAGCAAGTCGTGATCACCTCAGGCCTGGCCGGACTCGTCGATGATACGCCTGTCACTACTGCCCCCTGAATGGCATGCTGAGATCCTTTTTTTCCAATCACGTACTGGCCAACCTGACCTTTGCCATGGTCCTCATCGTGGGGATCGGGTCCTATCTGCTACTCCCTCGTCAACAGGACCCTACGATCAACTTCAACTGGATCGATATCACGACGGTGATGCCCGGCGGCACCACGGAGGATGTTGAGAAACAGGTAACGGATGTCCTTGAAGACGCCCTCAGAAAGATCTCGGATATCAAGTTTGTATCCAGCACCAGCAAACCCTCATTATCGAATGTCCTGGTACGTTTTGAGGACATCCCGGAACGCCTGTATGACAAACGTATTGCTGATCTGCGTCGTGAGATCCAGAATGCCCAGGACGAATTACCCGATACGGCCGAAGACCCTCTGATCTTCGAGGTCACCTCATCCAATGCATTCCCGTCTGCCACACTGGTGGTCACCGGACAGGATGACGATGAAAACCTACGTCGTCAGGCCGAACTGGTACGCAAAGACCTGGAGCGCATGTCGGCTGTCGACCGAGTCATGTTCACGGGCCTGAAAGAACCAGAAATTCATATCGATTTTTTCCCTGAACGACTTGCCAGCCTGGGGCTCTCTCCCAATGACCTGGCGGACACCGTCGCCCTTTATTTCCAGGACCTCTCGGCAGGTACCACCGAGGTCATGAATGAGAGCTGGATGATCACGGTGAAGGGAAAAAGCAGTGATCCGGCCTATCTGGCTGCCCTGCCCGTCCCTACGCAAAGAGGTGAGGTCACCCTGGGGAGTATTGCCGATATACAAAGGGGACGCAGCATCCCTCAGCACATGGTCCGTTACGACGGGAAGCCGGGCGTGATGATGGGCATCACCAAGAAGGGGGACAGCAACACCCTCAAGCTGGTAGAACGCATTAATAAATATATAGACGCCAAAAACGCGGTCAGCGCCTCTACGGGCGTCTCCCTGACCCTCGTCGATGACCAGACCCAGATTACCCGCAATGCCCTGGCCGTCATGCAGAACAATGCCCTGCTGGGTTTGCTGATGGTGCTACTCGTCACCTGGCTATTTCTGGGTACCCGTATCGCCCTGCTGACCTCGATTGGTATACCCTTCATACTCGCCGGCACCTTCGCCATTCTCTACACCCTGGATCAGACCCTTAATGTGATGGTACTACTGGGAGTCGTCATCAGTCTGGGTATGCTCGTGGATGACGCCGTGGTCGTGGTCGAATCTATCTATTACCGCCTGCAACGCGGTGCCGATACCCTGGACGCCAGCATCAACGCACTGCGCGAGGTGTTTGCGCCGGTAACCTCTGCTGTACTTACTACCATCGCCGCCTTCCTGCCCCTGATGTTGCTACCAGGCATTCTGGGCAAGTACATGATGGTCGTGCCTATGGTCGTCACCATCGCCCTCGCCTTAAGTCTGATCGAGGCCTACTGGATGCTGCCTGCTCATATTCTGGGGCTGAAGGTGAAGTTTAACCCCCACTCCAGGATGCATCAGTGGCGGACCAGATGGTTACATTACCTTCGCGTCAAATACACGCTGCTTTTGGTTAAGGCTCTTCGCCATCCCCGTAAGATCATGGGTACCACGATCCTGTTGTTCGTGGTGGCCCTGACGGCTGCCTTCGGTGGTCAGAGTTTCCCTGAACTAATGAAACACCCTATTGCCAAGTATTTTTTCCTGCGTGCAGACTTCTTTGCCTCTGACCCCATACGCCTCTTTTATATCAATATAGAAATGCCCAGCGGCACACCACTGGAAAAGACCCTCGAGAAGGCCCTGGAGGCTGAAAAACTGGCTCGAAGACATCTACTGGACGATGAGCTACGCGCAATCACGACCTACTCCGGCCAGATGTTTACCGAAACATCCCCTTTCCAGGGTGATCACTATGGGCAGGTCACCGTCTCTCTGAATCCGAAAGAGGGAGACATGCGCAGCGTGGACGAGATCATCACCGGTATGCGTAGTGATATAGAAAACCTGAGCGGCGCCGACAAGATCTATTTCATCGAACTGAGTGGCGGACCACCCACTTCCCTGCCCATTAATGTCAAGGTGCGCGGTAGTGAGGTCGATGAGATAAGAGCAGCCGTGAACGATCTCAAGGGCATGATGCAGGAAGAAGGTATCTACAAAGATATTACGGATGATGACACACCCGGCTTATGGGAACTGGTACTCAGTATCAATACCGATGCGGTACGCCGTAGCGGCATCTCTCCTGCCCAGATCCTGCGTGCTACTCATATGCTGGTGGATGGCGAAATCGTGGCCAGCCTGCAGGACCAGGGCGAATCCGTCGATGTGCGGGTGCGGGCCAAACCCGACAGCCCCGATGATATCCAGGAACTTCTGGAGCATGAACTGGTAAACGCACAGGGAGAGGTCATTCCTCTAAGCTCACTGGTCAACGTGGAACGGCGAATTGGTCTGGGTAATATCCGGCATTACAACTTCCTGCGGACTATCACCCTGCAGGCCGACATCAACAAGGAAATGACCGATACCGTAAAGGCCAACCAGATTATCAAGGATTACTGGAAGACGCGTCACGAAAAGTATCCGAATATTAATCTGGATTACACCGGCACCCTGGATGACATACAGGAGGCCCTTTCTTCCATACTTCTGCTTATGGTATTCGGGGTCCTGCTAATGTATCTGATCCTGGGCACCCAGTTTAAAAGCTACTTTCAGCCCTTACTGATACTGGCCACCGTACCCATGGCCTTCACCGGCGTGGTCCTGGGTCTGCTGATCACCTCCAATCCCCTGAGCCTGTACACCCTTTATGGAGTTGTCGCCCTGGCCGGTATAGCCGTGAATTCAGCAATCGTCCTCATATCCGCTGCCAATGCACGGATCGCCTCAGGCATGTCGGTGCTCCACGCCACCCTGTATGCGGGCAGAAGACGGGTCATCCCTATCCTGATCACTTCAATGACGACGGTTGCCGGCCTGTTCTCTCTGGCCATAGGGCTGGGCGGACAATCACTGATCTGGGGGCCAGTGGCTACGGCCATTGTGTGGGGCCTGATGCTTTCGACGATTCTGACCCTGTTCATGATCCCCATTCTTTATCGCATTTTCATGACTTTTCACCATGAAAAAGCAGGCCGAAAGTCCAATTTAGCCAATAACCTGACATGATAGACTTAACCTGAATATGTATCATTTGTTTGCACTCTGATACAGAATTTGATACATAGTCCCGTCGATTTTTTCGAGGAGAAGGATCCTATGGCCGCAAAACAGTCCAAGGCCAAGAAAACAACCACCCATGCACTGCCTGTGAACGGCTTTGAACCCTATAAGCTCAAAAAGGGTGAAGAGTACATGAACGAGGACCAGCGGAATCATTTCCGTGCCATACTCAAGGCCTGGAAAGAAGAGCTGATGCAGGAAGTTGACCGCACTGTAGATCATATGAAGAATGATGCTGCCAACTTTGCAGACCCGTCGGATCGCGCCACACAGGAAGAGGAATTCAGCCTGGAGTTACGTACCCGTGACCGTGAACGCAAGCTGATCAAGAAAATCAACAAGACCCTCGATAATATTGATGCTGATGATTACGGTTACTGCGAACAATGCGGTATTGAGATCGGCATTCGCCGTCTAGAGGCCAGGCCAACCGCCACCCTCTGTATCGACTGCAAGACCCTGCAGGAAATTAAAGAAAAGCAGATGGCATAATTCCAGGGGCTGACTAACAGCCCCTTCTTCGTTCTATGCACGAAGAAATTAACCCCACTCAACGATATATCGGGCGATTCGCCCCCACTCCCTCAGGCCCCCTCCATTTCGGCTCCCTGATCGCCGCAGTGGGTAGCTATCTGGACGCCCATGCCCACCAGGGTGAATGGCAGCTCCGGATTGACGATATCGATCAACCGCGCACCGTACCCGGGGCTACCGAAAACATCTTAAAGGCACTTGAAGGATTTGGCTTTGAGTGGTCTGGTCCTGTTGTTTATCAAAGTCAACGACTGGGAATCTATGAACAGGCACTGAAAACCCTTGAGGCACGGGCCCATCTTTATGCCTGCGCCTGTACACGTAGGGAAATCACCGAGCGGGGTAGCCCTGGTGAATATGGACCAATATACCCCGGCACCTGTCGCAGTGGTCTACAGCCCGACCAACGCCCCAGGGCCCTGCGTTGCTTAACAAACTCTGACCCGGTCTGCCTCGATGATCGGCTGCAGGGCCACTATTGCCAGCAACTCGAGAATGAAATCGGTGATTTCGTGGTACGTCGGGCCGACAATATCATCGCCTATCAGCTGGCCACTGTTATTGATGATGCCGACCAGCAGGTGACCGATATCGTTCGTGGCGTCGATTTACTCGATTCAACCCCTCGTCAGATGCATTTACAAAACTTGCTGGGGCTCCCCAACCCCCGTTACCTGCACCTGCCTATAGCCGTCAATGATGAGCATGAAAAACTCAGCAAGAAGACCCATGCCCGCCCTCTCGATACGCACCATTGCGTACAACAGCTGTTCCGCACACTGGTCTTTCTGAATCAGAATCCCCCGGCAGAACTTGTTAAGGCCACCCGTGAGGAATTATGGAACTGGGCTAAACAGCACTGGAGTACCTCCCGCCTTCCCCGAAAAAAGGAAATTATCGTCTCAGAGGGTTAAACCCGCACTAAAGACCTCCGTTTCCTGAGGGTTTTGGTTATACTTATCCGTTAGCCACCGTTACTTCTACGAAGGAATAAGAAATGAGCGAAAACATCGATTCCGTCCTGAATGAAAACCGCCTCTTTGCCCCCTCCGATGAATTCAGGGCTAAGGCGCGAATTACCGCCGATACTCTTAAGGCGATGCAGGAGAAGGCCAGCCAGGACCACGAAGGTTTCTGGGTCGATCTTGCCAGGGAAGAAATCGACTGGAAAACACCCTTTAACAAAGGACTGGATGAAAGCAACGCGCCGCACTATGAATGGTTTGCAGACGGCACCCTGAATATTTCCTACAACTGCCTGGATCGCCACCTCGCCGACCGCGGTGATAAGACCGCAATCATCTTCGAGGGTGAACAAGGGGATGTCCGCAAGATCAGCTATCAGGAACTCCACAAAGAGGTCTGTGAATTTGCCAATGCCCTCAAGGCACAGGGTGTAGAAAAAGGTGACCGGGTCGTCATCTATATGCCCATGATTCCCGAGGCTACCGTAGCCATGCAGGCCTGCGCACGCATCGGCGCTATTCATTCGGTGGTCTTTGGTGGCTTCTCTGCCGAGGCCCTCAAGGATCGTATTATCAACGCGAGCGCCAAGATGGTCATCACCGCGGATGGAGGGCATCGTGGCGGCAAGATCGTTGAACTGAAACAGGCCGTGGACGAGGCCTTGCCCGACTGCCCCTCGGTTGAGAGCGTCATTATCTATCAACGCACGAATCATGATGTGACCTTGCAGGATGATCGTGATATCTGGTGGCATGATGCCATTCAGGGGCAGTCCAGCGACTGTGAACCCGAGTGGGTCGAATCCGAACACCCCCTGTTCCTGCTCTACACTTCCGGCTCAACGGGAAAACCCAAAGGTATCCAGCATTCCAGCGGTGGTTATCTGCTGAATGCCATCGTTACCAATAAATGGGTGTTCGATATGCGAGATGAGGACATCTTCTGGTGTACGGCTGATGTAGGCTGGATCACCGGGCACACCTATATCGCCTATGGTCCACTGGCGGTAGGCGCGACCCAGGTCATTTATGAAGGTGTACCCACCGTGCCCGACTTCGGCCGATTCTGGAAGATCTGCGAAGATCACAAGGTCAGTATCTTTTATACCGCCCCGACCGCAATCCGTGCACTGATGAAGGCCGGTGATGACTTCCCCAGACAGTATGACCTGTCCAGCCTGAGACTTCTGGGCACCGTGGGTGAACCAATCAATCCCGAGGCCTGGATGTGGTATCACACCGTTATCGGTGGTGAACGCTGCCCCATTGTCGATACCTGGTGGCAGACGGAAACCGGCGCCCACATGATCGCCCCCATCCCTGGCGCCATCTCCACCAAACCGGGTTCCTGCACCTTGCCTCTACCAGGGATCGCAGCAGCTGTGGTCGATGAAGATGGCAATGACATCACCGACCCACTTAAGGGCGGCTATCTGGTCATCAAGAAGCCCTGGCCCTCCATGTTGCGCAATGTCTGGGGCGATCCCGAGCGTTATCGTTCAACCTACTGGCCGATGTTTGACGGTAAATACTACCTGGTAGGCGATAGCGCCCATCAGGATGAAGATGGCTATATCTGGATCATGGGTCGCATTGATGATGTACTGAATGTATCCGGCCACCGTCTTGGCACCATGGAGATAGAATCAGCACTCGTGGCCCATGAACAGGTTGCAGAGGCCGCAGTGGTTGGCCGGCCGCACGATATCAAGGGTGAGGCCATCGTGGCCTTTGTCATTATGAAAGGCGACCGCCCCGTGGGTGCCGATGCCGAGGCTATGGTCCAGGAACTGCGCAACTGGGTCGCAAAGGAGATTGGCCCCATTGCCAAACCCGATGATATACGTTTTGCCGATGGGCTGCCCAAGACCCGTTCAGGCAAGATCATGAGACGAATCCTGCGTGCCATTGCTCAGGATGAAGAGATCACCCAGGATATCTCCACCCTGGAGAACCCCCACATCGTTGAGCAACTCCAGGGCAAGGCCTGAGGCCAGGCCGGCAAAGAGATTCTTTGCCGGCCGCCTTCAGTATTCAGGATCATGACCGATAACAAGTAAAACAACGTGGACAATCACAGGATCGGGGCATGACCGAATTAAAGAACACGGGTTTGTTTTCCATTCAGAACAAATTCATACTAGCCCTGACCCTGGTATTTTCAAGTATCCTGATTATCGCTAATCAGCTCCCCGACCTGGTAGAGAATAAACAAACCTATAACCTCGTACTAATTATCACCTTCGTCATAGCGATCGGCGTCCTCTTCCTGTTCCTGCGCATTACCGTCCTCTTGCCATTAAAGGCCCTGACTGACTCCATGAAGCGCATCAATGCCGACGCCGACCTCACCCAGTACAACCATCTCGATCGACGTAAGGATGAATTTGGGCTTGCCTCGCAGGCCCTTACCCATCTGCAGGATCAGTTTCGTGAGAGCCTGAGGCAAATCAACGAGACCACAGGGCAATTGAGCATCGAGGTCGATCATATCAAGGCCGTCTCTGAAACAACGGCTAATTCGGTCAGTGAACAGCGACGCAGGACAGAGATCATCGCAACGGCCGTCAATGAAATGGAGCATTCCGCTCATGAGGTCAAAGGCAACGCCGAGCACACCGCTGAGGCCACGCATGAAGCCAATACCCGTGCCGAACATGGACAGGCCATTACCCATGAGGCCATTCACTCGATCAGGGCACTATCCACCTCTATCTCCAATGCGGCCATGGTGATCAATAAACTGGCAGAACAAAGCCACAGTGTGGGAAGTGTACTGGATGTTATTCGGGGTATTTCAGAGCAAACTAACCTGCTTGCGCTGAACGCCGCTATCGAGGCAGCGCGTGCCGGAGAAATGGGCCGCGGCTTTGCCGTTGTCGCCGATGAGGTGCGCACCCTGGCCAGCCGGACCCATGAATCGACGGAAGAAATACAGCGCATGATTGAGGATTTGCAACGCGATGCACGTAATGCCGTCGATGCCATGGAGCAATCCGTTTCTCAGGCTGATGAGGGCGTCAATAGTGTACAGGATGCTGTAAGCGCCCTTAGCGACATTGTTGAACAGG
>JANTGN010000059.1 GCA_024762895.1 Thiotrichales bacterium | reverse complement strand
GCATCAAACTCAGTCTGAAACGCCGTGTCGCTCTTGATCTGGTCATAGGCCTCACGCAGTTCGTCCAGGGCCTCCATCAGGGTCTCGGAGACGAAACAGCCCCCATAGGGGCCAAAATGCCCGGTTTCATCCGGGAACTGATCCCAGTCTTTATCAGCAAGCTGATCAGTACTCATCGGCTTTTTTCACCTCAGAAATAAATGCCTTCATCAATGCTTTGTCTTTAATACCCGGAGAAGATTCAACACCACTACTAATATCCACCGCATAGGGTCGCGACTGCTGGACGGCCTCGGCCACATTCTCCGGCCTGAGTCCTCCGGCCAGTATGACCGGTTTTTTTAACTTCGGCAGGCTTGACCAGTCGAGACTGGTCCCGGTGCCCCCGGCCTCGCCAACGGCATGGCTATCCAGTAAATAGCCCTGGGCATCCGGGTAGGTTGCCGCATAGGCCTGGGCATCCACTCCACCCTTCATACCGATGGCCTTGATATAGGGCCGCCCAAAGGTTCCACAATCTGTCGGACACTCATCTCCATGGAACTGTAATAGATCGACCGGAACCGTGCTCAGGACTTCTTGAATAACATCCTTTTGAGCATCGAGAAACAGGGCCACCGTCGTCATAAAGGGGGGGATGACGGAGATAATCTCCGCTGCCTGGCTCGCTTCGACATAACGTGGGCTCTTGGGATAGAACACTAACCCAATGGCATCCGCCCCTAATTGCGCTGCTGCCAGGGCATCTTCCGGCCGGGTAATCCCGCAGATCTTGACCCTGGTTCTCATTATGGTTTCCAAAAGGATTAAGAGTATCAAAAAACGCTTTTACGCATAAGATGGCAGGACGCTTTGTGCGGTTAATTTGTACTCCTCGGGGTAGGCAACATCAACCAGGTAAAGGCCTGCTGCCGGGGCAGTAATACCACCCACGGCCCTGTCCTTTGCCTCTAATACTTCCCTGGCCCATTCGGGCGAACGTTCACCACGACCAATCGTGATTAGCACACCGGCAATATTCCTGACCATATGATGCAGGAAGGCGTTGGCGCGTATATCGATGGTGACAAACTCTCCCTGCCGATGAATATCCAGCATCTGGATATCACGTACCGGGTTTTTGGCCTGGCAGGCCAGTGAACGGTAACTGGTAAAGTCATGCCTGCCCTTCAGGTACATGCAGGCCTGCTGCATCAGATCTATACTAAGCTCCTGACGTTCCCAGGTCACGCGATCCCTGAGTATCGCAGGGCGTACCCAGCGATTATCGATAATATAGCGATAGGAACGGGATAGTGCTGAGAACCGCGCATGAAACTCATCACTGACCTCCGTGACCCAACGGACGGCAATATCATCAGGGAGATTCACATTACTGCCCAGGACCCAGGATCGCTCCTTACGATGCGCGTGGGTGTCAAAATGGATAATCTGGTTAGTGGCATGGACACCGGTGTCCGTTCTTCCGGCACAGACTACCTTGATCGGATGATCTGCCACCCTGGCAATGGCCCGCTCCACCTCGGTCTGGACAAAGCGTACCGACTGCCCTACCTGTGACTGCCAGCCGGAAAAGCCCGAGCCTTCGTATTCGATGCATGCCGCTAATCGCATAATTCTTCAAACCAGGGTATTCAAAGGACATCAGAAATACCGACGATACAGAAAAAGGTCAATAGTGCGCGGCAAAATGATCACTTCGTAACAGGGGACTGCAGCAGGAGTCAGCATAAAAAAGGCCGAACAGAAAAACTGTTCGGCCTCAGACGCATTCAGCGATGTAATCAGCTAATCTGGCTTAAGAGGTCCTGCGCCTCTTTTTTCTGATTGTCGTCACCTTCATTCATAACTTCTTCAAGGGTGCTCTTGGCCCCATCGTTATCACCCATGTCAATATAGGCCTTGGCCAGATCCAGCTTGGTGCTGACCTCATCTTCGCTATCAGGGAGACCCAGGTCTTCTTCGAGGTCCATCTCATCGCCAAGATCAAATGAAGCCGCATCATCTGTCATTTCTTCGGTGACTTCATTTTCTGCGCCACCAAAATCAACGGCCTCATCCAGACCCAGGTCGGCAGGCACCTCAGTTTCCTCACCCAGATCAAGATCACCCAGATCCATATCACTGATATCCAGGGTACCGGTGTCATGCTTTTCCGCTTCGGACTCTACAGCCAGATCGATATCCGGCGGCCCTTCCATAATCATGGTCTCAGGAGGCGACTTAGGCGGCTCGGTCATGACCTCGGTCTGGGCCGCAGCTTCTTCTTCAACCGGCGTCTCGACATCCAGTTCCAGATCCAGATCTGTAGCCGCTATATCATCACCCAGTTCTTCGATATCAAGATCACCGGCATCGATTTCGAGGTCGGATTCAATATCCAGGGTCGCGGTATCATCGGTCTCCTTGACCTCTGAACTGGTTTCACCCAGATCAATATCGCCCAGATCAATATCGCCAATATCAAATTCAAGATCGGCCTCTTCTGCACCAGCCTTGGCCTCGGGCATCACTTCAGTCTCGGCCTCGACTTCCTCAACAGCGCCTACGGCCAGATCTTCTGCCGTCAGGTCAAATTCTGCCGCATCCGGTTTTTCCTGGACGATATCATCAATACTCATATCGCCGACATCGACATCCTTGAACAGGGCATTATCCGGAGCCAGTTCTTTGCCCATGACAACGACTCGACTCCAGAGTGGGTCACTGGTATCACCCAATCTGTCATGTAATTCAGAGGCCGCTACTTCAAACTTTTCCTGTTCCTTGGAAGCAAAGTAATTTTCCAGAAGCTTGGCACGATAATCATTACGATCAGGATTTTGCTCAATGGCATTTTTGAGAAGATCTTCGCACTGCTGATGCAGGCCGTAGGCCAGATAAACATCGGCTTCGGAGATGGTGTCGTCGGCCTCGGCAGCAGCCTCGGCAGCGGCCTCGGCAACGGCTTCCTGCTTGGAAAGATCCAGTACCTGTGTACTGTCTCCCACAATTGGCCCCTCTTCAACGGCAGGTTCTGCCGGCGTCTCTTCGGCGACCTCAGCGACAGTTTCATCAACAGCAGGGGTTTCTTCCTGTGCCGCGGCGGGCGCCTCTTCCTCAAAGATAGGCTCCTCAAAGGCCGGCGCAGGCGCAGCGGCTTCCTGGGCCTCACGATTTTTACCCATGCGACGTAGCAGGGTGGCAATCAGGGCCAGCACCAGTATGACACCACCACCGACGATACCCAGCATCTTGCGATCGCTCAGCAGGTCATCGATAAAACTGGGGGCCTTGGCGGGCGTGGGCGCTTCCAATTCGGGTTTCTGAACAGGCTCGGGCTGTACCGGAGGGGCCGCCTCAGGCTCAGCAGGAGGCTCAACAACGGCAACCACCTCTTCCTCAACAACCAGCATCGGTTCTTCGACCTGTTCCGCCCCAGGCGCCGGTTCAGCAACTTCGGCTTCTTTTACACTAGCCTCCCCTTCGACTTCTTCCGGAGATGCAACCTCAGCCTTCGGCATCTCGGTCACGGGCTCGGCTTCCATGGCTGGCGCCTCAGCTGCAGGTGCTTCAGCAACCTCAGGGGCCTCTTCCATGGTTTCAATCACGGGCGCAGTAGCGACAGTACCTTCTATCTGTTGCTGGAGCTCGGTAAGCTGTTCATCTTTAAGATTCATCAGACGCTCTTGTTTCTGAAGCATCTGTTCTAATTGATCGACTCGACTGACCAGGTCCTGGTTTTCCTGGCGTGCAGATTCCAGAGACTCCCTGGCCAGTGCCAGATCATTCTGGAGAGAAGCCAAATCTTCACCACCTGCTGTCACGCTCTCACCGGTTTCAGTTGCCGATTCGGGCGCCAGGATCTGCAACTCTGCTGCGGGTTCCTCTACTTCTGCAACCTGGGCTTCCTCGGCTGCGGCTTCGGTGCCCTCATCAACGGCAGGGACGGCCTCCTGGGGAATGGCTGCGCCGGCAACCTGGGAACGATATTCACGCCAGAGGGCATACTGTTCGGAAACCTCGGTATTGGCTTCGCGATTATCGACGGCCTCCAGCTCTTCCTGCGTGGGCATACGCAAAATGACGCCACGCTTGAGATTGTTGATATTGTTCTGATAGAAGGCATCGGGGTTGGCATGCAGCATGGCGACCATCATCTGGTTAACACTCACGCCATCCGGACGCGCCTGGTTAGCGATCTCCCAGAGTGTGTCATTGGCTGCGACCTTGTACCCGTCACTAATCTCTGCTTCGGGCTCGGCTTCTGCATAATAAGTTGTGGCCTCTTCATCGCCAATCGGAATGAGGGGAAACAGGGCATCTTCCTGAGGCTGATAGGCCACGGGCTCCTCAGGTAACATAACGGGTTCGGGCTCAGGTGCCGGAACCACATAGGCCTCTGGCTCAGGCTCCGCAGCGGCTACAGGTTCGGGCTCAGGGAGTACGACAGGCTCTGGTTCGGCAGCAGGTTCGGGCTCAGGTTCAATGACTGCAACCGAGGCTGGTGGCAACGAGGGTTCGGGGGCAGGTTCCGGGGCCATTTCGGCAGGGGCCTCGGTTACCTCGGGGGCACGCGTTGCAACAGCACGCTGTTCCATCATCACCGGAGGGTCAAGCAGAATGGTATATTCGCGCAGTAGACGCCCCTTGGGCCAGCGAACTTCCAGCAGGAAGTCAAGGAAGGGTTCCTTGACTGGTTTCTTGGTCGTTACCAGGATGACCGGTACGCCATCCCTGACTGCAGGCTTGAACTGGAGCTTCGACAGGATATATTCCCGGCTGATCCCCAGACGCTCAAAGGCCTGCTCATCGGCCAGTTTGGCAACGATATCTATGACTTCGTCGGGACTGGCGGCCAGAACCGCAATCTCCGCCCTCAGTGGCTGATTCAGGGCCGAATCAACCTTGATTTCCCCCAATCCCAATGCGTGGGATAAACCTGGAATCAGTGATCCCATCAGGGCTAAGCCCAAGGCCAGTCTACGCACGATGTAATCCCCTCTTTTTTATCTTTCTCTCAGCACTCTGGCTGGCAGATCCCATCAAATTCCTCCAGCAATGCTTAGGATATGGAGGATTTTGAAGAAGCCACTTTAATAAAACAACTCTAAGTATTGCACGTAACTATAGATTATAGATAGTCTTTTATCAAAATTTCTGCAATCTGTACACTGTTCAATGCAGCACCCTTGCGCACATTATCAGACACCACCCACAGATCGAGCCCCCTGGGATGTGAAATATCCTCACGAATTCTACCCACCCAGGTCGCATCGTGATTGGCACCTTCGGTGACGGCGGTTGGGTATCCACCGTCCTGACGATCGTCCATCACCTGTACACCCTCTGAGTTTTCCAGTAGCGTACGTGCTTCTTCAGCGCCCAGCTTTTTAGCCGTTTCGATATGAACGGCCTCGGAATGGCCATAAAAGACGGGGACACGAACCGCGGTTGGGTTGACCTGGACCGATTCGTCCTCAAGGATCTTTCGTGTCTCCCAGACCATTTTCATTTCTTCCTTGGTATAACCATTGTCCTGGAAGACATCGATCTGGGGCAGGCAATTAAAGGCAATCTGCTTGGGATAAACGCTGCTGGTAATCTCACGACCATTCAGGAGCGCAGCAGTCTGTGAGGCCAGTTCTTCAATCGCCTCCTTGCCAGTGCCGGAGACGGCCTGATAGGTAGCGACATTAATGCGCTCAATTCCGGCCGCATCATAGATCGGTTTCAGAGCCACCAGCATCTGGATGGTGGAGCAGTTAGGATTGGCAATAATACCCCGGTCTTTATAACGCCCTATGGCATGAGGATTGACCTCGGGTACGACCAGAGGGATTTCATCGTCATAGCGAAATTCAGAGGTATTATCGATTACCACGCAGCCGGCCTCGGCTGCCCTGGGCGCATAAATCTTCGACACGGAGCCACCAGCCGAGAACAGGCCAATCTGCACCTTCGAAAAATCAAAGCTATCCAGGTCCTCTACGGTGAGCATCTTGCCGGCAAATTCAACCTTTTTACCCGCCGAACGGCTACTGGCCAGGGCATAAATATTGCCTACTGGAAAGTTGCGTTCTGCCAGGATGGACAACATGGTTTCACCAACGGCACCGGTGGCCCCGACTACTGCTACATCATAGGTCTTACTCATTAATCTTCTGCCTTTAAAATTCACTCAATCAGGACTTGGCTCTTAAGGCCTCGACAACGGCATCACCCATGTCGGCGGTTCCGGCCTTTTGCATCCCTTCGGAATAGATATCCGGGGTTCGTAGTCCCTTATCCAGTACATCGCTGACGGCCTGTTCAATACGTTCGGCCATCTGGGGCTCATTCAGGCTATAACGCAGCATCATGGCGACAGAAAGGATAGTTGCCAGTGGATTGGCCACGCCCTGCCCCGCGATGTCCGGCGCCGAACCGTGTATGGGTTCGTACATGCCATAGTTCTGAGCATTCAGAGAGGCCGAAGGCAGCATCCCAATCGAGCCCGTCAGCATGGCCGCCGCATCGGAAAGAATATCACCAAACATATTTTTCGTAACCATCACATCAAACTGTTTGGGGGCACGAACCAGTTGCATAGCCGCATTATCGACATACATATGGCTAAGCTCCACTTCGGGATACTCAGCACCTACACGGATCACCACCTCGCGCCATAGCTCCGAGACCTCGAGCACATTCGCCTTGTCGACCGAGCACAGTCGCTTATCACGCTTCATCGCGATCTCGAAGGCCGAACGGGCAATCCGTTCTATTTCAGACTCTTTATATTCAAGGGTGTTAAAACCGCGACGCTCACCACTATCCAGGTTCTCGATACCCCGCGGCTGACCAAAGTAAATACCCCCGGTCAGTTCACGCACAATCATAATATCCAGACCGGCAACCACCTCTGGTCTCAGGGTCGATGCATCTGCGAGTTGCTCATACAAAATAGCGGGGCGTAGATTCGAAAACAGATCCAGTTCCGAGCGTATACCCAGCAGGCCTCTTTCGGGACGTAGCTCTCGTGGTAGACCGTCATATTGGGGCCCACCCACCGCACCCAGTAAAACAGAATCGGCTGCCCCGGCAAGGGCCAATGTGGCATCGGGCAGAGGGTGACCGGCTGCATCATAGCCAGCCCCACCAATCGCCCCTTCCTCGGTCTCAATCTGCAGACCAAAATCAGACCGGAGGGTTTCAAGTACCTTTTTTGCCTCGGCAACTATCTCTGGGCCGATGCCGTCACCGGGAAGTATCAGAATCTTACTGGACATGAAAACCTCTTGAATAACTCATAATCAAAATTAAACTAACTGTGATCTGTTACGAGGCCTACTCCTGGAATAGCCAGGGTGCCTCCTGTCGACGACGTTCTTCATAGGCACGGATCTCATCCGCATGCTTTAAGGTCAGGCCTATATCATCCAGGCCATTCAGCAGACAATATTTACGAAACTCATCGACCTCAAAGTCAATCACGCCCCCGGATGGAGTCGTGATCGTCTGGGCCTCCAGATCGATGGCCAGTCGATAGCCTTCCTGCGCCTCAACTTCCCGAAACAACTGGTCCACGATCGCTTCATCCAGGGCAATGGGCAATAGCCCATTCTTGAAGCTGTTGTTAAAAAAGATATCGGCAAAACTGGGCGCGATGACAGCACGGATTCCATAATCCGTCAGGGCCCAGACCGCATGTTCACGCGAGGAACCACAACCAAAGTTATCACGGGCCAGCAGAATCTCGGCCCCCTTATAACGCGGCTGGTTGACGACAAAATCCGGATTCGGCGTACGCTTGGAGTGATCCATACCCGGCTCACCCGGTTCCAGATAACGCCAGTCATCGAACATGTTGGGGCCAAAGCCGGTACGCTTGACAGACTTCAGATATTGCTTGGGAATGATCGCATCGGTATCCACATTGGAACGATCCAATGGGACCACCAAACCATTCAGTACGGTAAATGCCTGCATCATAGTAAATCCTGCCCGTCCTTATTCAGCACCACTGAAAAAATCGCTAATCGCCTGACCGGTTCGTTCAAACCAGTTTCCCGTCTTTTTACCTGCCCTGGTCAGACCTTTCTCCGTCTTGCTCGCAGCTGATTCCAGCGCCTTACCGGTTTTATTGGCGGCGCGATCCATACTGGCACCGACATTATTCATGGTCTGCTCAAACTGGCTCTCGGCATGGGCAAATGAGTTCAGGCCTACCACCAGCATTACGATGATGAAATATCTCACTGGGTATTCTCCTTCTCTACAAGTGTACGGGCATCAACAAAATGACCCGCTATTGCAGCCGCGGCCGCCATGGCGGGACTGACCAGATGGGTACGGCCTCCCTTCCCCTGACGCCCCTCGAAATTCCGGTTCGAAGTCGAGGCACACCGCTCGCCCGGTTCCAGTCGATCGGCGTTCATGGCCAGACACATGGAGCAACCCGGTTCGCGCCATTCAAAACCGGCTTCGGTAAAGATTTTGTCCAGTCCCTCGCGCTCTGCCTGTTCTTTTACCAGACCGGAGCCAGGAACAACGAGTGCAAGCTTCACATTGTCTGCAAGCTGATGTCCGCGCACAACAGACGCGGCCTCTCGCAGATCCTCGATTCGCGAGTTGGTGCATGAGCCGATAAAGGCCTTGTCGATAGACACCTCATTGATCGGCATGCCCGCCTGGAGCCCCATATAATCGAGGGCACGATGTATGCCGGAGGCCTTGACGGAATCAGGCTCATCAGCGGGGTCTGGTACTCGAGCATCGATGGGGATGACCATCTCTGGCGAAGTACCCCAGGTAACCTGAGGCTGGATACTATGCGCATCAAGCCTGACAACCAGATCAAACTCTGCACCCTCATCACTCTTCAGGGCACTCCAGGCTGATACTGCCTGGTTCCAGTGGCCATCCCTGGGGGCGAAGGGTCGACCCTTGACGTAATCAATGGTGGTGTCATCGACCGCGATCATGCCAGCGCGCGCGCCGGCCTCGATGGCCATATTACAGACCGTCATTCGGCCTTCCATCGACAGATCACGGATGGCCTCACCACCAAACTCAATAGCATAACCGGTACCACCTGCCGTGCCGATCTCGCCGATAATGGCCAGTACGATATCCTTTGCTGTTACACCCGCGCCGACCTTGCCATCCACCGAGATCAGCATGTTCTTCATCTTCTTCTGGATCAGGCACTGAGTAGCGAGTACATGTTCGACCTCGGAGGTACCGATCCCAAATGCCAGTGCCCCAAAAGCGCCATGGGTCGAGGTATGTGAATCTCCACAGACCACCGTCATACCAGGCAGGGTTGCCCCCTGCTCAGGACCAATGACATGCACAATCCCCTGACGTATATCGGACATTGGGAATTCGGTCAGGTGAAAATCGCGACAATTCTGATCCAGGGTCTCCACCTGCAGACGGGAAACCGGATCGGCAATCCCGGCAGTCCGATCCGTGGTCGGTACATTATGATCCGGCACAGCCAGAACAGATCCCGTGCGCCATGGCTGCCTGCCCGCAATCCTCAGTCCCTCAAAGGCCTGTGGAGAGGTGACTTCATGCACGAGATGACGGTCGATATAGATCAGGGAGGTACCATCATTTTCGGTACGCACGACATGATCATCCCACAACTTGTCATATAAGGTCTTGGCCGACATAAATCATTCCTCCTGTTGCTTTAAATTCTAGGTTCGAACATCAAATAAAACAAATTCATATTTTTTATGATATAAATTCCATACTGGAATACTTGAGGGTATGAGAACGAATGGAAATTGCCGGCCTGCAGGCCTTCTTACAGGTAGCCGAACAGGGGTCATTCTCGCTTGCGGCGGAAAAGCTTTACCTGACACAACCCGCAGTCAGTAAACGTATTGCTGCCCTGGAGCAGGAACTCGATACGCGACTGTTCGATCGTATAGGTCGTAAGGTGTCCCTGACCGAGGCCGGCAGGGCCCTGCTTCCAGGCGCAAGAAAAATCCTCGAAGACGTCGAGAATAGTCGACGACAGATCGCCAATCTGTCGGGTACGGTAAAGGGTCGATTAAGAATCGGAACCAGTCATCATATAGGCCTGCATCGCCTGCCCCCGTTTCTTAAGACCTTCACCCGTCACTATAAGGAGGTGGATCTGGACCTGCATTTCATGGACAGCGAAAGGGCTTGCGCCATGGTGTCCAGCGGCGATCTGGAACTGGCGGTCGTAACCCTGCCTTCAAGCCCCTCATCTGAGCTCATCTGTACTCAGGTATGGGACGACCCACTATTACCCGTGGCCGCCACCGAACATGAACTGGCCAAACAGGAAGGAATCAGCCTGGAGCATTTGAGCCAGCATGCGGTCATTTTGCCCGGTACAGGTACCTTTACGCGAAACATCATCCAGCAGGTCTTCAGCGACCAGGCTCTGGAACTTAAGATTGCGTTGGAGACCAATTATCTGGAAACCATCCGTATGATGGTCAGCATTGGATTAGGCTGGAGCATCCTGCCAGAAACCATGTGTTCAGACGACCTGGTGAGGCTTCAAGTCCCGCATCTTCGGCTTTACCGACGACTAGGTATGGTCACCCACCAGTCACGGGTACTGTCCAATGCTGCAAAGGCCTTTGCCCATACACTCAAGCCCTCCTCAGACCTGCAAGGGCAATAACAAATGCCAGTAAAGAAATCATGGCCGCCACACCAAAACTCCAGCTTGCCCCCCAGGACTCCCAGGCATAGCCACTGTAAAAGGCACCGATCGCGCCACCAAGACCAAAACTGAAACTGGCATAAAGGGCCTGCCCTCGTCCCTGCAAACGGCCGGGAAACATACCGTAAACCATGTGGATGGCCGAGGCATGGAACAGTCCGTAACTGCCTGCATGCATCAACTGCGCTAACAACAGAATCACAAGATGATCCGGGAAAAAGGCGATTAAGGCCCATCTAAATACCGTGATCAGGATACTCGCCTGTAACAGCCGGCTGGCATTAAATCGCCCCAGCAAACGATGCATAAAAAGAAACAGTACGACCTCGGCACCAACACCCAGGGCCCAGAGCTGTCCGGCCAGCCCCAGCGAATAACCATGGTCCTGAAGATAGATCGTAAAGAAGGTGTAATAGGGACCATGGCTCACGAGTTGCAGAAAACTGACTATCAACAAGGCCAGTACGTCCACCCGTCGTAACACGGTGGTGACGGGAACCGGGCCCTCCAGGTCACCCCTGGGAAAGTCTTTCATGCCCAGCGTAGTGACAAAGATCAGCACCAGTAACACCAGCACCAGATGGGGCAGATACAGAATGTCCCGACCCTCAAGCATCCAGGGTAACGCCATCACCACGGCAATGAATCCAATCGATCCCCATACACGTATTCGGCTGTAGTGATGGACCTCGTCACCCAGATGATCCATGGTCACCGCTTCGAACTGAGGTAGCGCTGCATGCCAGAAAAATCCAAACAGGCCGGTCACCAGGGCCAGGGGCAGATACCCGGTCACCCAGAGGGTTCCGGCAAAGGTGATGGCCGCCCCCAGAGAGGCAAAGCGAATCACACTGATACGTTGCTGACTATGATCTGCAAACCAGCCCCAGAGATAGGGGGCAAAGATTTTTGGCGCCATGAGAAAGGCGATTAACTGACCGATTTCAACCTTGCTGAAACCCAGAGTATCCAGATACAGGCTCCAGAACGGTACCAGGGCACCCAGGCTTGCAAAATAGAATAAATAAAAACCGGAGAGTCGAAGGTAGAGAACTGAGGGCATCAGGACTTTGCTACGTACTTAAGCGGGAGAGGCACATAGGTAGGATCGAGGTAATACCCTCTGGACCCTGCGGAACAGGTCCCGGGATACCCACTCGGTCATCTGGCTGTTATTCCTGCACGGAGGCCGGAATATCGCCCAGATCAACTCGTACATCGGCATTCTGTGCGCGGTGTCTGAGCATATGATCCATGAGCACGATGGCGAGCATGGCCTCAGCAATGGGGGTCGCGCGAATACCCACGCAGGGATCATGCCGGCCCTCGGTGATGACCTCGGTCGGCTGCCCGTTAATATCAATGCTCCGACCGGGCAGGCGCAGGCTTGAAGTTGGTTTAAGGGCAATGCTGACCTCAATATCCTGGCCACTGGATATTCCACCCAGGACGCCGCCGGCATGATTGCTGAGATAGCCCTGTGGCGTCATCTCATCACGATGCAGGGTCCCCTTTTGCTCGACGCAATCAAAGCCGGCGCCGATCTCGACGCCTTTGACGGCATTGATACTCATCATGGCATGCGCGATATCGGCATCCAGACGATCAAAGATCGGTTCGCCCCAGCCCACCGGTACAGCTTCGGCCCGAACATTCACACGAGCACCAATGGAGTCGCCTTCCTTACGCAATGCATCCATATAGCGCTCTAGCTCAGTAACCTTATCGGGGTCCGGGCAAAAAAAGGGATTATTGTCAACGGCCTCCCAGTCCTTCAACTCCAGGCTGATCGGCCCCAACTGAGACAGGTACCCACGAATGCGCAGGCCAAAATGCTCTTTTAGATATTTCTTGGCGATACCACCGGCGGCGACACGCATGGCCGTCTCACGGGCAGAGGAACGACCGCCACCGCGATAATCACGAATTCCATATTTTTTATAATACGTATAATCCGCATGACCGGGCCGAAAGGTTTCCATGATTTTGCCATAGTCCTTGGAACGCTGATCCGTGTTCTGGATAATGAGCCCGATCGGGGTACCCGTGGTCTTACCCTCAAACACTCCCGATAAGATCTGGACCTGGTCAGGCTCACGTCGTTGTGTGGTATGACGGCTGGTACCCGGACGCCGACGATCCAGGTCGATCTGTAGATCTGCTTCACTCAGCGACAGACCAGGAGGACAACCATCGACTATGCAACCAATGGCGGGGCCATGACTCTCCCCAAAGGAGGTCACCGTAAAGAGTTTTCCAAAGCTGTTTCCTGACATGGGCGCGATTGTAGCATGAGCCCAGGGACATAACACAGGGAATCAAGGCGATACTCAAGGCATGTCCCAACAGGCTGCCATGGTGCGTAGAATATCAAATCCTGTATTAAAGACAGGCCCTTCTTTCAGCGTCTGGAAAATGCTCTGTGGCATAACATAACATGGTGCGCGGCATGTGCTGACGGCGTAGTTTTAAAAACGACTTTTCAACACCGAGGCCCTGTTAACCGATCTCTCTAAGCATCCAGCAAACGGCCTAATGAATCAGAATCTGATCATCATGCAGCAATAACTCGGAAATCCTCAGGGCGTCTTGGATACCCCGATTTCTGAAAAAACCCAATGTAGAAATAGGGGTATCCTACGCTCCCAGAGACTGACTGTCGGGCCGGTTCATAGAGCGGCTCTCTGCCCTTGTCGATATGGCAGGCTCCCACTATCTGACTGGCTAAACTATCATCAAGGCCCCAGTTATTAATGTACCGTGCATGATCCAGGAAAAGACCATGGATCTGAGAGCGTTCGAG
>JANTGN010000058.1 GCA_024762895.1 Thiotrichales bacterium | reverse complement strand
TATACCCATGCAGGGCATGGTTCAATCACTCAACGTTTCGGTTGCCGCAGCGCTGATATTGTACGAGGCCCAACGCCAGCGCCAGGCTGCGGGACTCTATGAGCAGATTCACATAGACCCTGACCGCTATCAGAAAACCCTGTTTGAATGGCTACACCCTACCGTTACCCGGTACTGTCAAAGGCACCACCTCCCTTATCCCGAGCTGGATAAGGAAGGTTTTATCAAGGAAACAATCCAGAACTGGGCTGAACAAAAAAAACGCCTCCCCTAGGCCCTTCTGATAGCCACAAGCATCTCCCTTTTACCTGGGGGGCCCGGTCGCTTAATAACGTCCAACCCTGCCTCCTTCAAGGCCCTACGCACCGCACCCTTGGCCGAATAGGTGGAAAGACAGCCCCCCGGTGCCATGAGACCGGCCAGTTTTTTCAGAAAATCAACGGTCCAGAGTTCGGGGTTGGCATCCGGACTGAAGGCATCAAGATAAATGGCATCAAAATAACCCTCAGGCTCAGCCCTCAAGGCATCGCCAACCAGGAGTGTCAGTTTGATCAATGTCCCGTCCTGAAACTCGTAGACCCCTGGCCCCATGTCGTCAGGAAATTGCTCTCGCCAGCGATAAAACCTGTCACCCAGGGAGTACTCATTCAGAAAATTGGCATATTGCATCTTTCTCAGCTGATCGGCATTGAGAAGGTTACATTCGAGGGCAACATAATCAATTGCGGTTGAGGTATTTTTAGCCTCATGACTGGTCATTAAAAAATTCAAAGCCAGCCCGAACCCTACCTCTAAAATACGCGTCCTGTGTCCCTCGCTAAGTCGATCTTTTACCAGCGACTCCTGCAGAAACACATGCCGAGCCTCCTGCAGTGCCCCATGCATGGAATGATAGGTCTGCTTAAATCGTGGATGAAATAATGTCAGGCATCCATCATCTGTGGTTCTGATGTCATTCGAAACGAACGTCACCTTAATCACCCATGATAGTGACGGTGATACGACGTCTGTGGGGATGGGTCCGATGCTCCCACAGATAAAGTCCCTGCCAGGTGCCCAGGCCTGAACGCCCGCGTGTTATGGGTATGCTCAACCCGGTTTGTGTCAGAACGCTGCGAACATGTGCTGGCATATCATCCGGTCCCTCGTCATCATGGATAAAATCAGGATCCCCATCGGGTACCAGACGAGCCATGAAGGTCTCAAGATCAATGCGCACCCTTGGGTCCGCATTCTCACAAAGCATCAGGGATGCGCTAGTATGGTGCACAAATATGTGGCACAGGCCTGTCTTAACAGCTGCACTATTTATGATCTCTTCAATCTGTGCAGTGATATTCATGGTCCCCCTACCCCGGGTTTGTATCTCAAGCTGCTCCTGATGCATTCAACCTACCTCTGAAAAGCCGAAATTATATTTACTGAACCCGTAAATAACGCATTTTATGACCATTAGTCCCATATTTTGGGCCTTTAGTAACTAAAATCACTTACATAATGTGCTTTATCAACTAGTATATTGAATATAAGTAAATTATATGGGTATGTATGCCATGGATCCGAAAAAAACAACTAAGGGCAAAAAAGGGAATATTAGCAAAACCGAGCAATGGCTCGAGGATTACGCACACCAGCTTTTTGCAAACTGGGCTGAGCGAATCCAGGGTAAAGATTCTGATTATGAATGGATTTCTGACCAGATTACAGAGTTGCATAAGAATCTGAACCGCACGGCGATCTATAAATTTGGCCTCAAGGAGGTCATGAACTCAGAGGTCCCTGCCGATGGCTGGCGCTGGACTAGTATCCTGCAAAACGATGAAATGCACGCAGGGTTTTTAGACCTGGCCCCTGGCGCCACGATCCCGTTCCATGACCACCCGGAAAGCATTGATGCCATGTTGGTCCTTGATGGCAAGGTGGAGGTGCGCAGTTACAGCCCAAGCCATGACGTGGTAGCCATAGGTAAACAGGCCGCTCATCTCAAACCCGTAAACTACCAGCGCCTTGAAAAACAAGATACCAGTATCATTCTACCGGACACCGGCAATATTCATGGTCTGCGCTGCCTTGGAGACCGGGCGATACTCCTCGATGTTCAGGTCTATCAACGTCCGAATGTTGAGCGCCGCTGGTATTTCCCATTGGGCGCCGCCAACAATGACCCTGGTCATGTTATAGCTGCAGCGGTCCCCGAATCACTGTTGCGCAGTGCCATTGGCTGCCAAACTGAGCAATAAGCCGGTAGCATCCGTCCAGCAAGATAGATAAAATTGCCTCTTCTTTACGGAGGGCCAGTTTCTTGCGTTTTCATCTCCATCAGTGGCTTCCAGGCTTACTGATCTTCTGCTCATTTCCAGCAACAGCTGAGGTCCTGGTTCTCATCCATGGTTATCATGCCGATGGCTCGACCTGGCGTAGCCATGGTGTCATGCAAGGTTTACAGGCTAATGGATGGGTTGACTCGGGTGACTATTTCCCATCCCCTACAGGTAGTGCCCATCGTGGCCCAAGACGACAATCTGACAAGATTGCCATCACCGTCACGCTGCCATCGGAGGCCCCGATACCGTATCAGTCTATGGTCCTCAAACATCATCTCAATCGGATCAAACAGGATTTTCCTGATCAGATGATTCTGATGGCGGCCCATTCGGCAGGGGGTGTTGTCGCTCGATATTATCTGGTCCATCATTCAGATGCGGATATCCAGGCACTGTTCACTATTGCCAGTCCCCACCTGGGTACTGCCGCTGCAGAAATCGGCTCCATCACCAGTGACTCCCCTCTGGGCGAGGCGGCACCGATGATGGGGCTGAATACCGTTAATCGCTCGCGTGGACTCTACGAGGACCTGAAACGTGAGCGACCAGGCACCTTGTTGTTCTGGCTAAACCGACAGCCCCACCCCGAGATGACCTGGGTCTCTCTGGTACGAAAGGAAGAGATCATTGGCCTTGAACGGCTGATTGTTCCGGCCTACAGCCAGGATATGCAAAATATACCCGCCCTGGGCCCACGCGCCCTAAGTTACCGGGTCCCAGGTGATCACGAGCTCAATCATACTGATGGTATTCTATTGGCCGACATGATCAGATACCTCATACCTACTCAACAGGATTAAATCTGTGGAAGCAATGATTAAGAGAAGGAAGACCGTTCCCGTTCGCATTGGCGATGTAACCGTCGGTGGTGACGCCCCCGTCGCCGTACAGTCCATGACAAATACAGATACCGCTGATGCCTTAAGAACGGCAATCCAGACGGCTGAGCTTGCACAGGCAGGTTCGGAACTCGTCAGGATTACGGTTAACACGGAGGAGGCAGCGCGTGCAGTTCCTGAAATCCGTGAACGCCTGGACCAGATGAACGTGTCAGTCCCCCTGGTAGGCGACTTTCATTTTAACGGGCATAAACTACTGACCAAATATCCGGAGTGCGCTGAGGCACTGGCTAAGTATCGTATCAATCCCGGCAATGTTGGTCGTGGCAAGAAACGTGATGAACAGTTTGCTCAGATGATTGAGTTTGCCTGCCGCTACGACAAACCCGTTCGTATTGGTGTGAACTGGGGTTCAATGGACCAGGAACTACTCGCCAGGAAACTGGATGAGAATGCCAAACTCGCCGAACCCAGGTCACTCGATGAGATCAATCATGATGCACTGATTCAATCGGCGCTGGAGAGTGCCGCGAAGGCTGAAGAACTTGGATTAGCCCATGACCATATCATTCTGTCCTGCAAGATGAGCGGTGTCCAGGACCTGATCTCGGTATACCAGGATCTGGCAGGACAATGTGACTATCCCCTGCATCTGGGCCTGACCGAGGCCGGAATGGGCAGCAAGGGTATCGTAGCCTCTACCGCGGCACTCGCGGTCCTTTTACAGCAGGGTATCGGGGACACCATCCGCATCTCACTGACTCCGGAACCGGGTAGTCCTCGCACCCAGGAAGTGATCGTGGCCCAGGAAATTCTTCAGACCATGGGTCTGCGATCGTTTACCCCCATGGTGATTTCCTGCCCGGGCTGTGGTCGCACCACCAGTGACTATTTCCAGAAACTGGCTGAGGATATACAGGGCTATCTCCGTGCACAGATGCCCGAATGGAGAGACCAGTTTCCCGGTGTGGAAAGCATGAACGTGGCCGTGATGGGTTGCGTGGTCAATGGCCCCGGTGAGAGCAAGCATGCCAATATCGGTATCAGTCTTCCCGGTTCAGGAGAACGCCCGGTGGCCCCCGTTTATATCGATGGGGAAAAAGACGTCACTCTCAAAGGTGAACATATCGCTGATGAGTTTAAAGAGATCATTAATGACTATATCCGTCGAACCTACGGCTGACTTCTTCCGGGGAGATAAAATCTCAGGCCGATAAGGACATTCTGTTCATATCGGCCTGAGGGGCATCGACCCACAGACAGATTCAGCCTATATTTTAAAGCCCGCGTAATACCTTACTACACCCTGACGATCCAGCCTCTAAACACCTTAATATAAGACAATGAAAAAATGAAAGTTTTTAAATTTCATGCATAAATCCCCACATATTTCCTGAAAACTAGAAGAGATTGACTAAAATTAATAATTGCCAGGCTAATTTTTTACCCTGCCATAGGAGGAAATATGATACGTTGGAATCACGACATCTATCACGAACTACCTGAATATAAAGAAAAAATCGACCAGCTCATCGGTCAGGACCCCCACTTCAGCACACTGATTGATCGTTATCATGATATCACCCATCAGCTTGATGGAATGAACCGTCACGTCAATGCCAGCGATGCCACTGATCTTTACACCCTCAAACGACAACGTCTGCAGATAAAAGATACCCTGTTTACACAATTACGCAGCTCATAACCCCAATGGCGGGCCTTTCTGGCCCGCTATATCTCTTCTTCTCCTTTCCTAACTTGCGGTACAATCAAGGCTCATAATGCGTTTTCCTGCATAATAGCAACAAGAACCTGACGAGGATCCTGCGATGAGCAAGGACACCATAACCCTGACAGACAATACGACTGGCAAACAGATCGAACTTCCGATCCTTCGTGGTACAAAGGGTGCACCCACAGTTGATGTTCGTAGCCTTTATAAGGAACTGGGTTATTTCACGTATGATCCGGGTTTCATGTCCACGGCAAGTTGTCGCAGCGCAATCACCTTTATCGATGGGGCCAAGGGTATCCTGATGTACCGTGGTTATCCCATCGAGGTCCTGGCAGAACACAGTAATTACCTTGAAGTCTGCTTCTTATTGCTTAATGGAGAGCTTCCGACTCGAGAGGAATTAAATGAATTCACCTCGATCATTCAGGATCACACCATGCTGCATGAGGCATTGCAGAATTTCTACAATGGTTTCCGTCATGATGCCCATCCCATGGCCATCATGGTAGGTATCGTGGGCGCCCTCTCCGCCTTCTACCAGGACTCTACCGATGTCCACGATGCACGCCACCGCGAGATTTCCGCATTCCGCATGATCGCCAAGATGCCCACCATTGCGGCCTGGAGTTATAAGTATTCCATGGGTCAGCCGTTCGTGTACCCCAAGGCCAACCTGAGTTATACAGAAAACTTTCTGCACATGATGTTTGCGGTTCCCACCGAGGAATATACGCCCAACCCCCTGTTCGTTAAGGCACTGGACCTGATCCTTACCCTGCATGCAGACCATGAGCAGAATGCCTCAACCTCCACTGTACGACTCACCGGGAGTTCTGAGGCCAACCCTTTTGCGGCCGTCGCTGCTGGCATAGCCTCGCTCTGGGGGCCCGCACATGGCGGTGCTAATGAGGCGGTCATCCGCATGCTCGAAGAAATTACAGCGACCGGTGATATCCAACCCTTCATTGATCGCGCCAAAGACAGAGATGATAGCTTCCGACTCATGGGCTTTGGTCACCGGGTCTATAAAAATTACGATCCCCGAGCAAAACTCATTCGTGAGATCTGCCATCAACTCGTGAATGAGTTAGGTACCGAAAAAATGCCTTTATTGTCCACCGCGATGGAACTTGAAAAAGTCGCCACCGAGGATGAGTACTTCATTCAGCGTAAGCTCTATCCCAATGTAGATTTCTATTCCGGGATCATTTTAAGTGCTATGGGTATACCCATGAACATGTTTACCGTGATCTTTGCCCTGGCCCGTACGGTGGGCTGGATCTCGCACTGGAATGAAATGATGCAGGACCCGGAATCCCGAATCGGCCGCCCCAGGCAGCTATACGTGGGCAAGGACACCAGGGACTATATTCCTATAGATCAAAGATAAGCCTCTGTAATATAATTAATTTTTGACTTTTCTGGCTAAAACCCGGTTCTTTTGATAAATTTTGGCCTGTTCACTTATCGAGGTTACATAAATGAGTATTGATCGTCTGATTCTTGCCATGGCAGGCTCTTTTATTCTGCTATCACTGATTTTATCTCAGGTTCATCATATCTACTGGCTCTGGTTTACTGCCTTTGTTGGTCTGAATCTACTACAGTCCGCCTTCACTGGTTTTTGTCCCGCCGCTTTTATTTTCAAAAAACTGGGTGCCAAACCTGGCGAGGCCTTTAAGTAATTCAATATACAGTCTTACTCAGGCCTGTTGCATCACGGGCCTGAGTCCTCATCCTCATTGGCTCTCAGTAAGCACGCCAGCTGGTTGTAATACTGGATCAGGACCTCGAGTGAGAATGCCGCATTGGCTGGACTGGGGTTGGGTGTCACGACCACAGTGGAATCTTCAATGATCAGGGGCTGAAGACCCCAGTCACATGCATCATCATCCCTCCCCGTCGCCCTCAGAAAACGCTGATAGGCGACCTTGCCATGAAACCAGGCAATCCTGGGCTTTAAAGTGATGATCTTTTCTTCCAGTTCCGGAGCCCAGTAGCGGAAATCATCCGCCCGCAGGTCGGCGGCCCCTCGCGTTGGTCGCTTGACGACATCGGTAAAACCCATGCGATACCGATAAAATAAACGCTCGATACCCTCCACGCCCGACCTGATCTCCTCACCAATGAGATCAGACCCATTGAGTGCCTTCCAGAAGCGGTTGGTGGGTGTAGCGAAGTAATAACCAGCTATGACAGAGTTGATACTTGGATTGAGACCAATGGAAAGCAGGTCGAGATCAGGTTGCAGATAATCAGGCAGGCTCTGGATAATTCTACCATCCGAACCTACAAATTCATTTGCCGGAGTGCTTGTCATCAGGCTGATCGAAATAGTCGACTTCAGATTCATCCATCAAATCTGAATACTCATCTTCAACCAGATCATCCATATTATTGGCCAGGGCATTGAGTTCATCCTGAAGCTCACTACTATTGGTGAACAGGCCATCCTCCGGTACGAAATCAGCCATGCCCGCATTTTTATGAACGACAGTCACAGAGGCAGACGTTGCCTGCTCATCCCAGCCTATCTGCAGACTGCTAACACGTCGCTCCGGGGTCACCCGCCGATCATTGCTAACAATCACACCACTGCTATCATGGAAGGGAATATCCGGCATCCTGCCCCAACCCCTGCGATCATTGCCACTACGACGCTCCAGCAACCCCTTACGGGCCTGCTCAGAGAGATTGGCCTTCAATGCCTTTTGCATGGAAAGCCGGATCTCCATAGTACTGGTATGGCGCTTTTTTTCCATGTTACTCATTTTGACTCTGAAAAAATATTGGGCTCACATAAAAATAATAGAGCTAATTAGAAAAAATGTGAATGTCCTTGAGTTATTTCATGGCTGGGCTGGAGGCAGCTGCGATGGGATCTCCCTGGGCTCTTCCGGGACTCGAACCTCTGGTAACCCGGTGGGCGGTGCCGGCGGGGAACTCAAGCGGGTCTTAAGCTCATCAATCAGCACCCTGGCTTCATCCACATGGCGCCCCTCGGGAAAATCATGAACATATCGCTCCAGCCCCAGCAACTTCTGTTCATCGCTTGGATTCACGACGGTGAAGCCTTCTTTAGCACGCGCAAAATAATTGTCGTCGTCCAGATCATGGCTCATCCTTGCAGGTATTTGTTTGTTGAGTTTGTAATAATTCAGGTAATCCTCATTCAGATTTCGCTCCGTGAGTATCTCGCCACCCAAGAGTTCCACCAGAACGCTGGAATCCTCCTTGTCTTTCTGGAAACGATCGATCACCTCTGAGGCCTGCCCGAAGGTTTCCAGATCATGTCGAAAGTCACGAAAATAGTTATAGGCATAATAACGGCGTAGATCGGTGGTCAGATTCGCCAGTTTTTCCTGTACATAACCCTCTTCATCCAGACCATTGGGAATCTCGGAGAAATGGTCGGTCTGGAAGTCCAGCAAGGCCCGGTTGATGGCAATAACCGGTTGCATCTGTTCCTTGAGACGCTCGGTGTCACTCCCTTTAAGACTGGCAACATAGGCACGAAGATCAAAATCGGTTTCTCTGATCATGCGTATCGCCAGGTAGATGCAGGCATCCTGGTTTCCGCTATTATTAAGTGCATGGCGGGCCTGAGAAAAGCGATCATAATCTTCCAGAATCCTGGTGTTGTTTTCAATGGCCCTGGCAGCGGTGTCGATCTGTAGCTGATTATCACGATAGAGTGGACTGGTCTCCTGAGCCGCGACCAGATCCAGGGTGCAGCTGATTTCGGGTTGATCACCGGTATCAGCGACCCGTTGTAGTGTTTTAAAGGTCTCTGGGCCAACCTGGTTGAGGCTTAGCACATTCTGGACGATACGCTCCAGGGCCTGAACCTGTTCCAGGGATTGTTCAACTACCTTGTCCGCCCCCTTTCCTTCGAGCACCCGGTCCTTAGGTAATTCCACAAACCGGCCAAGACGCATTTCCTTTAATAACTTATTATCGCTATCAGGTTTGGCCTTGATCTGATCGATCCTGATCTTGTATTGCCCTTTCCTTTCTTCCGTAACGGTACCCACTGCATAGGCGTAATTGCTAAAGTGGCTCCCGGGTAGTTCTATATAGACGATCTTGTTCATGGATTTTGGTGCCTCATCGCAACCCATGAGTAGCAAAATCAATGTGAACAACAGGGATCTCAGGACCAGGCTCTGCATTGCTGTCTCCGTAAGAATTGACTCCTTCAAATCCTAAACCTTCCGCCCACGTTTGTCATTGCCAAAGACCCCTGATCTCTGACTGAAGGAGACTCTATAAAAAAGACCCATTATAGCGCAGGCAGTTCATACCGGAATCGTGAGTAAGCAAAGAGATTATATCAATCGGAAATCAGCTCCAGACCAACACCGGTACCACCCAGGCCACAATAGCCCTGAGGGTTCTTGGCCAGGTACTGCTGGTGATAATCTTCGGCATAATAAAACTCCGGTGCTGGCAGGATTTCCGTGGTAATGGCCCCCTTTCCTACCTTCTGGAGCTGTTGCTGATAAAGCGCCAGGGTCTGTTCGGCCAGGGCCTGCTGTTCGGCATCATAATAATAGATCCCCGAACGATACTGAGTACCCCGGTCATTACCCTGACGCATACCCTGGGTGGGATCATGTGACTCCCAGAACGTCTTGAGCAAACGTTCATAACTGATGTCATGGGGGGCATATATCACCCGTACCACCTCGTTGTGGCCAGTCTGGCCGGTACAGACCTCCTGATAAGTGGGATTAGGCGTATAACCCGCGGCATAGCCAACCGCGGTGGAATAAACCCCCGCAAGCTGCCAGAATTTCCGTTCAGCACCCCAGAAGCAGCCCAGGCCAAATAACGCCATACTCAGGCCCTCGGCAAAAGGAGGCTTGATTGGCCGCTCTGTGACATAGTGATGATGAGTGACAGGAATAGGTGTATCACGTCCAGGCAGGGCTTGATCTGGACTCGGCATCTCGCTCTTTTTATATCCTTCAAACATACAATGACTCCTCTGGCACCATGGGTCATTATAGGAACTCACACGCTCGTATGAAAAAAAGCCCACCCAGTGTAAGTATTATGATGCCATTCCATAACGCCGCCGATACGTTACCGGAATGCCTGGACTCCCTTTTGCAACAGGACCTCACGGATTTTGAACTGGTTGCGATTAATGATCAGTCGACGGATTCATCAAGCGATGTCATTCGGGACTATGGAGATCCGCGCTTTCGTATCATCGATAACCCTGACAAGGGCATGATCCCTGCCATGAACCTGGGCCTGGAACACGCCCATTCAGACATAGTAGCTCGTATGGATGCGGACGACATCATGTACCCAGAACGACTATCCGCACAATTTGAATATCTAAACCGACACTCCGATACAACGCTCATCGCCAGCCAGGTACACCTGTTTCCTGAAGAAGAGATTTCGAATGGAATGCATGAATATATACGTTGGCAAAATACCTGTCTGACACATCAGCAGATGACCAACGATCTGTATATTGAATCCCCCATGGCTCATCCCTCTGTGATGTACCGGAAAAAGGCCGTTGTTGATGTGGGAGGCTATCGGGAAGGATTATTCCCAGAAGATTACGACCTCTGGTTTCGCCTCATTCAGACCAACCATCTCATGCATAAACTGTCCCGGGTCCTGCTAAAATGGAGAGAATCGGAACTCCGCTATACGCGTACCCACCCTGCCTGCTCAAGAGCGGCCTTTGACCGTATACGCGCCTTTTACCTGGCCAAGGATCAACGCCTCCGGCAGGATCGCCCCCTGGCCATCTGGGGTGCGGGTCGAAAAAGCCGGCAACGAGCCAGGCTGTTACTTGAGCAGGGGTTTAGCCTGAGTGCCTGGATTGATATCGATCCCAGGAAAATTGGCAAAACCCTGAACCAGGTCCCCGTCGTTGACTATGCCTGGCTGAATAGTCAATTTCCACGTCCCTTCGTCCTGATCTACGTCACTAATCATGGCGCTCGGCAGAAGATCATTGCCGCCCTGGAGTCGCTGGGTTATCAGGCAGGAGTCGATTATCTGCCAGTCGGCTAAGATATAATTTATCTCATTTAATTGATGAATGAGACATGAGAAATGGGCCGTTATCGACCACCACAAGCCCCCTCCGCTCCCTATATCACCAAACAAGGGTATACAGACCTTGAACAGGAACTCAAGGGACTCTGGGAGCGACGAGCCATCGTGACCAAGGCGCTCGCAGCCGCAGCGGCCGAAGGTGATCGATCGGAAAATGCCGAGTATATTTACCGAAAAAAGGAATTACGCGAGATTGATCGCCGAATTCGTTATCTTCAGAAGCGGCTACCGCATCTCAGGGTCGTTGATCAGACACCTGACAACAGCCAGCAGGTGTTTTTTGGGGCCTGGGTAACCCTCGAAGATGAGAATGGTCATGAAAGCCGACTGCGAATCGTTGGGCCGGATGAGTTTGACCCTAAGAAAAAAACGATCAGCCTGGATTCCCCCATGGCGAGGGCCCTCCTGAAACGGCATCTGGATGATGAGATCGAAGTCCGGTCCCCCTCAGGTAATAGCCGATACCTCATTATCGATATTAGTTACGAAAACGGCTAGAATAGCGCCTTTCCCGGCGCCCTCCGCGTGCATGCTGTTTGCGCCTATCTTACTTTTCAGGAGCAACAGATGCAGATTGAAAACAACAAGGTTGTAACCCTCAATTACACCCTCACCGACAATGAAGGAAAAATCATCGATCAGTCGCAGGACTCGAGTTTTGTCTACCTGCATGGTGCACAGAACATCATTCCTGGTCTCGAAGATGCACTGACCGGCAAACAGGCAGAAGACAAACTACAGGTCAGTATCGAACCCAAGGATGCCTATGGTGAGCGGGATGACAACCAGATTCAGGCGGTACCACGTGATATGTTCCCTCAGGATGTGGATATCGCGGTGGGCATGAGTTTCCATGCCGAGGCCCCTAATGGAACCCCGGTTACTGTCACCGTCACCGAGGTCGCCGACGATACTGTTACGGTAGATGGCAACCACCCTCTGGCCGGACAGACACTGAATTTTGATGTCGAAGTCATTAATGTTCGCGATGCCGAACAGGAAGAACTCGATCATGGCCATGTCCATGGACCTGGTGGTCATCAGCACGACTGATTAATCAAAGATGACAGAACCCTGCCTACATTGAAAATACATTATCCGGGTAAGGTATTGCTCAAAAAAACAGAAACCCCGCAATCTATTGCGGGGTTTCTTTTTGAGTATAGAATATCCTGATTCAACTTCCCGTATTAAAGGACGATGCACGTCATCTCCATCATTGGCTGCAATGACTTCCTCCTGCCTGGTTTTTCTGATGCAGACGTTGCCAACCAAGAGAGACAAGATCATGCGGAAAACAATACTCATTACCGGTTCGACCGACGGCATTGGTTTAGAAGCAGCCAGGATACTGGTCGCCCAGGGGCACTACGTACTTCTGCACGGGCGTAATCCGGCGAAGCTCGAAGACGTGAAAAAAAACCTCTCTGGGCTACCAGGTGGTGGCCGCGTTGAAAGCTACCTGGCAGATCTATCGCGACTATCCGATGTAGAGGCCCTTGCAAAGGCAGCAACCGAAAGGCACACAAATCTTGATGTACTGGTCAACAATGCGGGTGTCTTAAAATCAGCCAATCCCATTACGCAGGAGGGACTGGACGTGCGCTTTGCAGTCAATGCCATAGCCCCGTATTTGCTCACACAAAGACTATTACCACTGATTGGAGCATCAGGGCGGGTGATCAACCTGTCTTCTGCGGCCCAGTCTCCGGTCGATCTTGAAGCGCTGTCAGGTAGGGCCAGGCTGACCGATGAGTTCGCCGCCTATGCGCAAAGCAAGCTGGCGCTCACCATGTGGTCTCGCAGTATGGCACTTTCTCTTCAAGATGCGGGCCCAACTATAATCGCGGTTAATCCCGGATCACTACTCGGCACCAAGATGGTAAAAGAAGGCTTTGGCATGGACGGTAAGGAAATCCACACCGGCGCGAAAATTCTTTGCCGCCTGGCACTGGACGATGAATTCGCAACGGCTACTGGTCTGTATTTTGACAATGATTCAGGCCAGTTTGCCTCGCCGCATCGGGATGCTTTAAACACGCAAAAATCTGAAGCAACTGTGCACGCTATCGAGGCAGTTTTGGCTCAATCAACATCACCGGAATGACCCAGTCACTAAAGATGGCTGGTACAGTCTTGTCATCGCAAGTGATCCAGCCATACACAACAAGATCCATCATGCGTTGTCTTTCATCCGCTGATTATTATCGATGCGTACCCCATCCCAGGCCCTCCACTACCCGGGTAAAGGTCTCATCCATTTTTGCGTCCAGCCTTATCCTGGACTGGGTCTTTGGGTGCGTAAATTCCAGGCTTTGCGCCATCAGTAACAGGCGATGACAGTTGAATTGCCGCCTGAAAAACTGATTGTGATAACGATCTCCATGATTCACATCGCCAATAATCGGATGGGCAATATGATTGAGATGTCTTCGAATCTGGTGCCTCCTTCCCGTTGTGGGCCGGAGTCGTAGCAGGGAATAACGGCTTGTCGGATACGGCCTTACAGGCTCGGGTAATTCGGTCCTGGCCAGCAAGGTATAATCGGTACGCGCCTGTTGGCCCGCTTTGTTCTGCCTGGCCCGGCTATCGCTTGCGGGATCCAGGGCTTCTCGCAAGGGCTTATCGATAAAACCATGGTCATCCGTATGACCACGGACCACGGCCAGATACTGTTTCTCGATGGCCCGCTGCGTGAATTGTTCCGTTATGTCCCTCGCAGTTTCAGGATCCAGGGCAAATAACAACACCCCCGAGGTTGGCTTATCGAGCCGATGCACTGGAAAAACATACTGCCCGATCTGGTCGCGTAATAACTGTATGGCAAAACGTGTTTCGTGGCGATCAATCTTGCT
>JANTGN010000057.1 GCA_024762895.1 Thiotrichales bacterium | reverse complement strand
ATCAACTGTGCGCTGGCCAATCGGCAGATCCTGACCCATCTGGCGCGCCGGGCCTTTGAATCTATCTTTCCCGAGGCGGACCTTCGTTTGTTGTATGACGTCTCGCACAATACCTGCAAGCAAGAGACGCATGAAATCGATGGTGTAGAAAGGTCTCTGTTTGTACATCGTAAGGGGGCCACTCGGGCCTTTGGACCAGGGCATCCCGATCTCCCCCGAGCTTACCAGGAGAGTGGGCAGCCGGTATTAATCGGCGGCTCCATGGGGACGGCTTCTTACATACTGGCGGGGATGCAGGAAAGCGAACAGCGTGCCTTTTCCTCGGCCTGTCATGGGGCGGGGCGTGTTATGAGTCGTCGCAAGGCCACCAGGCAATGGCGGGGGAGGGAGGTTATCGATGAGCTGGCCTCACGCGGCATCCTGATACGCAGTCAGTCCTACCGTGGCGTCGCTGAAGAGGCTCCCGGTGCTTATAAGGATGTTGATGCCGTGGTCGACTCTGCCGAACAGGCCGGGTTGGCCCGTAAGGTGGCAAAGCTGGTTCCGGTGATCTGCGTCAAGGGCTGACGCTTAATGTATCGTACTGGCCTGCACCGTCTCCTCAATGATGTCTGAGGTGTCTTTTTCCCAGCGTGAGATCATGGTCTTGAGTTCGTGGGTCCTGGCCTCTTCCCTGGGCAGTGCGTAAGGCATGCTCAGGAGTTCCACCCTGTCGATGTCTTTGTAGATCGTGATCGATAGTGGCAGAAATGGTGCCAGTTCAGGGTGTTCTTTCATAATGAGTGCCATCTCCTCGGGTTTGGCAAAGAATACGACACGGTACTCTTCGATGTCGTAACCGGCCTGTTCCATGCCATAGTCGACACGTTGCACGCGGGATATTGTATAACCTCTGGCGCGGATATTGTCCTGCAATGTCGCCATGGTCTCGGGGAAATCACTCAGGATCTGGGCATTATCGATCGGGTCGCATCCCTGCAACCCGATTACGATAATCATGCCCAGCAGGGCCTTGTACAATTGCTGCCTCATAGTGTCGCTTCTTCCATCAGGCCTGTGTAATTGTCACCCGAGTTATCACAGACACCCGCGACCCTGGTGTTGGTGATCGACTTGATGGCCTCGGGATTGATCGCAGAGATATAGACCTTGCCATCCTCCTCGGTGATTGTGACCCGGCAGGGCAGCATAAATCCTACCTGCTTGTCTTTCTGCATCGTCTCGTAGGCATGTGAAAAGTTGCAGAAATAGACAATGTACTGATCGCTGTTCTGGGTGGGCAGTATCCCATCAGCCAGGGTCTGCTCGCGGATCAGGTGAAAGTTACGGGCCTGGATGACCTGTATCGTGTTATCTATGGTCTCTTCAAGATCGTAGGGTGATTCGACCTTCAATATAGTCGGTATATCGCCCTGGATAGCTGTACGTATATCAGTCAGCATGAATCCAAGGCCGAAGATGATGGATAAAAATAGCGCAATTCCAATCTGTTTCATGAAGGACTCCTTCCTTCTGGAAAAGAAATATATGCCAGGGTCTGAGTGTTGCCCTGGTACTTATGGACAATGGATTATTGACTATTCCCACGAAGTCGCTGTGCGGAACATCACATCGCTGCTGAAGCCATGGTGATGCTGATCACAGATTTCGAAGGATAGAGCCTGGAACCCGGGATGAACGCTGATTTAACCAGGTCGATTCAGCTCTTTTCTAGATTCAGGATGGATAAGCGCATAGCTACTGTCTGAGCGCTACGTAAACGCTATCAGGTCAGGCCATCTGGAGGTGATGGAACTTGCGCCTGATACCCCCAGCCCCTAAAATTGCGCGTTTCCTACGAATTTATGTCGTTGCCCCGGGTCTTGTCCGGGGCGCTTTAGGTTTTACCGGGGTGTATTTATGCGTACTCATTATTGCGGCGATGTGACTGAAGCGTTGCTGGATCAGGAGGTTACCCTATGTGGTTGGGTTAACCGTCGTCGTGACCATGGCGGGGTCATATTCGTCGATCTTCGAGATCGTGAGGGGCTGGTCCAGGTAGTCTTCGATCCCGATGATCCGGCCATGTTCGCCATTGCCGAGCGTGTGCGTAATGAGTATGTACTGTGCGTCAGGGGTCGAGTTCGTAATCGTCCCGAAGGTACCGTGAATCCTGAACTGAAAACAGGTCAGATCGAGGTGCTGGGTCTTGAACTTGAGATCATGAATGCCTCGGAGCCCTCGCCCATTCAGATGGATGAGGAAGAGGTGGGTGAAGATACGCGGCTGCGTTACCGTTATATCGATCTGCGCCGCCCCGAGATGCAGCAGCGCCTGCAGATGCGTGCACAGATTACGCGTACCCTGCGTCACTTCCTGGATGAGCAGGGGTTTCTCGATATCGAGACCCCCATGCTGACCAAGGCCACACCGGAAGGTGCGCGTGACTACCTGGTGCCCAGCCGTACCCATGCGGGCAGTTTCTTCGCGCTGCCTCAGTCACCCCAGCTGTTTAAGCAATTGCTGATGATGGGTGGTATGGACCGGTACTACCAGTTTGCCCGCTGTTTCCGTGATGAAGACCTGCGTGCCGATCGTCAGCCCGAATTCACCCAGCTGGATATTGAGACGGCCTTCATCGATGAAGAGCAGGTTATGCAGACCATGGAAGAAATGATGCGTCAGTTGTTTGCCAAGGTCCTCGAAGTCCCACTGCATGACCCCTTTCCACGAATGACCTATGCCGATGCCATGCATCGTTTTGGTTCCGATAAGCCCGATCTGCGGATCCCACTGGAGCTGGTGGATATTACCGACCTGATGAAAGAGGTCGAATTCAAGGTCTTTTCTGGTCCGGCCAATGATCCCAAGGGGCGTATAGCGGCCCTGCGCCTGCCCCAGGGGGGCGATCTCTCACGTAAGGAGATCGACGATTACACCAAGTTCGTCAGTCGCTATGGCGCCAAGGGCCTGGCCTATATCAAGGTCAATGAGGTGGCCAGGGGCAGGGAAGGCCTGCAGTCACCGATCCTGAAATTCCTGCCTGATGAGGTCATTTCGGCCATCGTTGAACGTACCGGTATCGAGGATGGAGATATCCTGTTCTTTGGTGCGGACAAGGCCAGGATCGTCAACGAGGCCCTCGGTGCCCTTCGTGTACAGCTGGGACATGACCGCGGTCTGGTCGAGCATGGTTGGCGCCCATTGTGGGTCGTTGATTTCCCCATGTTCGAGGAAGACGACAAGGGTGGCTGGACGGCCCTGCATCATCCCTTTACCTCGCCCAGTGTCGAGTCACCGCAGGATCTGCTGGATAACCCGGGTAAGGCCCTGTCTCGTGCCTACGATATGGTGCTGAATGGCACCGAACTGGGTGGTGGCTCGGTCCGTATCCATGATACCGAGCTGCAGGAGGCCGTGTTCAAGCTACTGGGGATCACCGAAGAGCAGGCCGAGGACAAGTTTGGCTTCCTGCTGACGGCCCTCAAGTTTGGTTGCCCGCCCCATGCCGGTATCGCCTTTGGGGTCGATCGACTGGTCATGTTGATGACCGGTAGCCAGTCCATACGCGATGTCATGGCCTTCCCCAAGACCCAGACTGCGGCCTGCCTGCTAACTGGGGCCCCTGCTCCCGTGGATACAAAGCAATTACATGAGCTGAATATCCATATCCGCAAACAGGGTTAGTCATGAAAGAGACGGTCGTCCTGGTCCACGGAATCTGGATGACCGGTCTCGAACTGGTGCCGCTCAAACTCCGCCTGCGCAGGGAGGGGTTTGAGACCCATATCTTTACCTACCATAGCCTGTTACTCAGTCCGTCGGAGAATGCCCGGCGCCTGGATCACTATCTGCAATCGCTGGATGCCGATATCGTGCACCTGGTAGCGCATAGCCTGGGTGGTCTGGTGTTGCTGCATCTGTTCGACCAATTTCCTCAACAACGGCCTGGACGCGTCGTGATGCTGGGAAGCCCGCTACAGGGTAGCCGTATTGCCCGGCGTTTTTCACGTTTCTTTTTTACCCGGCCCTTACTGGGTCGCAGTACAGACAGGGCACTTCTGGGGGATGCGCCGCGTTGGAAGAGTCAGCGTGACCTGTTCATGATCGCGGGTGATCGAGGTTTTGGTATTGGACAGTTATTTGGCGGGTTACCCCGGCCTAATGATGGCACCGTGGCTCTGGATGAAACCGAGGATGCGGCCGTCAAATTACATCTTCGTGTGCCCTATAGTCATTTCCATATGCTGTTTGCTGGCCCGGTACATGACCGCATTGTGTCCTATCTAAAAAACTAGTCACCCAATGCCCTTAGCAGGGCTAGCAGAGATTTGCTCTCCCGGGCGACCGAAATCCCCTGGCACCGCTTAATAAGACTGAATCTTACGTTTAGTTTTCAAATTTGTCCTAAAGTCCCACTTAAATTATCAGATATTATGCTAACTTTTAATCAAGGGTAGATATAGGAAATATTGAAAGTAATATTAGGTTAAGCTCATGATAATAAAAATATAATTGTCATGGATGGCGAAATAAAATCTAGATTAGCAAATAGCCTGAGAACCCGCTATTTATTAATGGCGAGTATCGTCGGTATGTTGCTGATTGGCAGTTCAATCTTTGCCAGTTTATACGTCAAACAGGTTACAACCAGTAATGCTGAAACCCTGCAGCTTCGTGATAATCTGACTAAAAGTATTGGAGAGCTTCGTAATACTTTATGGAGGCAGGACACGGCACTCAATGCCCTGCTTATTACCCCTGAGACCATTTATCAGCAACAGATTAATAAAAACCTAAACATGGGCGGATCTGTTCTGGATGGGATGCAGTCGCTCGATGGAGTAATTCCTGATGATCTGATGATTTCGATTAATGAGTTGCATGTATTGCATCATACCCTCACGGAACGTATTGAGACCCTGATGGAGCTGCGACAGGATCCAGACTGGGTCTACCCTATGCTGCCCTATATCCGCGATACCCTGGTCGGATCGCATACTAATTTTATATCGGCTATTAATATTGCCATTGATGAGGCTGAGTCGGTGGATACCCCTGCGTCAAGAAAGCTGTCCAGGGATCTGTATCAGCTTAAAGACCTCTGGCAGGATATGATTCTGAATTTCAGGGCAACCATTATCCGTTTTGCGGGGCTGAATTTCAGGGGGGGGACGCCGCAGGAGGTTAGCGTTCTACTTATACATGAAGAGGTTGAAAACAGCCTGGCTCAACTCGAGGCGATGGTTGGAAAGGATGTGATAGGTTTTGAGACTGAGGAAGCATTGTCTCAGATGCGTTTTAACCTGGACCGATGGATAAACCATTTCCAGGAGTTGAAAAAGATTCGTGAATCCAATTTATGGCGAGAAGATCTACGTTACCTGGAAGTGGATGTCAGACCTTACCAAGAGGCGATTATTCAGGAGCTGAATAAGCTGGAAAGTCAATTAATCGAGTGGTCAAGGGTCAATGTCAGAGGTATCGAACTGGCTGCCAGCCAGATTAATCTGGGGTTATGGGCACTTACGGCCCTGGCCCTGGGTTTTGTGATCCTGGTCTATCTGATGATCGACCGTTCCGTCCTCGCACCTGTGAGGAAAATGGCAAACGCCATTTCCAGCGAGGGCCGTCATATTGAGCATCTAACCCTGCCGGAGCGGGGCAGTCAGGAGATTGCAGCCCTGATCTATTCCTTTAACTCCATGCGTAGTCAGATCCATCAACGACAGCTGGCACTGGAACACCAGGCACTGCATGATAGCCTGACCGGCCTGCCCAATCGTGCCCTGTTACAGGACCGTCTGGATCAGGACATACACAGGGCGCATCGTCAGAAGAAGAGTATGGCGTTGATGTTGCTGGACCTGGATCATTTCAAGGAGATCAACGATACGCTGGGTCATCCCGTTGGTGATCAGGTCCTGAAAAAAGTTGGTCAACGCCTTTCAGATTTTTTACGCGAGTCGGATACCGTCGCCAGGCTGGGGGGGGACGAGTTTGCCATTATCGCGACAGATATCGATGAAGATGATGCGCGAAACTTTGTGGAAAAAATCATCCTGGCGATTAAACAGGTAGTCCATGTTGATAAGCAGAACCTCTATGTGGGCGCAAGCATAGGAGTGGCCATGTATCCGGATCATGGCCAGGATGTGGCGACCCTGGTTCGTCATGTAGATATCGCGATGTACCATGCCAAGCACAACAATCTGGATTATGTGTTTTATGATTCATCGATGAACGGGCATAGTGTGGATAATCTCTCGTTGCTGGGTGAACTGCACACAGAGCTATTACAGCAGACCGGCCAGTTACAGCTCTATTACCAGCCCCAGATCGATCTATTTACCCGCGAGGTCCTGAGTGTAGAGGCACTATTACGATGGATTCATCCGACCCGTGGACTGATTCCGCCCGATGAGGTGGTGCGCATGGCGGAGCAATCGGGGCTCATCGCGGAGTTAACTTACTGGGTGCTTGAGACAGCCATCGCCGATTGTGCAGCCTGGCAGAAGGACCTGATGAAGCTGAGCGTGGCAGTCAATCTATCGGCCTGGAATCTACAGGATCCGCTCCTGCCCGAGGTCATAGAAAAGCTCTTGAAACGCTATGCCCTGAAACCAGAATTCCTGACCCTGGAGATTACCGAGAGCGCGGTCATGAATGACCCGGTCAGGGCGCGCCAGGTCCTCAACAAGTTGAATCACATGGGAATGAAATTGCTCATTGATGATTTTGGTACGGGTTTTTCTTCCCTGGCTTATCTGAAACTGCTCCCGGTTAAGGGGCTTAAGATTGATAAATCCTTTGTTCTGGACATGTCTGAGGATGAAAACGATGCCATCATCGTCAAATCAACGATTGACCTGGCACATAACCTGGGACTGATGGTGGTGGCGGAAGGGGTGGAGACTATGGAGGCATCGCTCTGGTTGCGACAAAATAAATGCGATTCGTCACAGGGTTTTTATATGGCGCGCCCCATGCCTGAACCCGAGTTCAGGGACTGGCTGCAGTCTTACCAAACCATGGCAGTACTATAACGTTTGTTCCCACCGGTCTGGGTTTGTCATCTCATCCAGACACCGGCCCGATTTTTTCTTAATCTTTATTTATGCTGTTTTTGTGTTTTAGCTGGGGTTGATCGTACAGGCTTGACTGGCACGAACTCAGTCCAGGTACGCGCTCCACTATCATGGCCCTCCTTATGGTAAAATTCCGCCAATTTTGTTCCAGAAAGTATTAGGTGAGTTGTTATGGCAGGACACAGTAAATGGGCCAATATCAAGCACAAAAAGGCCGCCAATGATAAAAAGCGGGCCAAGGTGTGGACCAAGCTGATTCGCGAGATTACGGTGGCGGCACGTGAGGGAAATACCTCGGATCCCGGTGCCTATCCTCGTCTGAGGCTTGCGGTTGATAAGGCCCTGGCTGCCAATATGCCCAAGGACACCATCGAGCGTGCCAGTAAACGCGGCGCCGGTGAACTGGAAGGCGTGAATTATGAAGAGGTGGTCTACGAGGGATATGGCCCTGCCGGCATAGCCATCATGGTCGACTGTTTTACGGATAATCGTAATCGTACGGTTTCTGAGGTTCGTCACGCCTTTACCAAGGCTGGGGGTAATCTGGGTACCGATGGTTCGGTGGCCTACATGTTTTCCAAGACGGGCATACTGAGTTTTCCCGAGGGCACCGATGAGGATGCCATCATGGAGGCGGCCCTGGAGGCCGGTGCGGATGATGTGGTCACCAACGAGGATGGTACCATCGAGGTCATGACCTCGCCTGAGGATTTTAACGCTGTACAGGAGGCGATGATGAGCGCGGGGTTTGAGCCCGAACTGGCCGAAGTCACCATGAAGGCCGCCAATACCACTGAGCTTAGTCTGGAGGATGCCGAAAAGGTCGTTCGTCTACAGGATGCCCTGGAGGAACTGGACGATGTGCAGGAGGTCTTCACCAATGCGGAGATCTCGGATGAGGTGCTGGACGAAATTGGCTAATCCCTGATGCGTATTATCGGTATCGATCCTGGGTCCAATATTACCGGCTATGGTCTGATTGAGAGCAATGGCAAGGAAAGTAGCCATCTGATCAGCGGCTTCATCCGTGTTCAGGGCGATACCCTGCCGGATAAACTGGGCATCATATTTAGTGAAGTATCGGCCCTGATTGCGGAGCACCAGCCTGAACAGATGGCCATAGAAAATGTCTTTGTCTCCAAGAATGCAGGCTCGGCACTGAAACTGGGTCAGGCCAGGGGTGCGGCGATTTGTGCCGCCATGAACGCAGGGCTCAGCGTGGCAGAATATAGTCCTCGAGAAATCAAGTTGGCAATCGTCGGTACCGGTGGTGCCGATAAGGTGCAGGTTCAGCATATGGTGCGTATGTTGCTGGGTTTTCGTGAACCCCTGCAGGCCGACCGGGCGGATGCCCTGGCCATTGCATTATGCCATGCCCATACCGGCCTGGTTTCAACCACATCGGCCTGGGGGCGTATGCGATGATTGGAAGATTACGCGGTGAGATCGCAATTAAACAACCGCCTTATCTGCTCCTGGAGGTGAATGGGGTCGGCTATGAGCTAGAGGCGCCAATGTCGACTTTCTATGACCTGCCGGCGGTGGGCGAGTCGGTACAGATCTATACCCATCTGCAGGTACGCGAGGACGCCCATACCCTTTATGCCTTCAGTAACGAGACCCAGCGCAGTCTGTTTCGCGCCCTGCTCAAGGTGAATGGAGTGGGTGCCAAGATGGCCCTGGCGATACTGTCGGGTATGAATCCCGAGGAATTCCACCGCTCCGTGGAAGAGGGCGATGCCAAGTCCCTCACTCGCCTGCCGGGTGTGGGTAAGAAGACGGCCGAACGCCTGATTATCGAGATGCGTGATCGCCTCAAGACCCTGTTTGGTGATGCCCCGGCCAGTCTGGGTGCGCCGAAGGCGCAGGCCAGCCAGTCGGACGAGGCGGTGCAGGCCCTGGTGGCCCTGGGTTATAAGCCAGCCGAGGCCGACAAACTGGTCAATGCCGTCGAGGCCGAGGGCAAGGACAGCGAGGTGATTATACGTGAGGCCCTCAAGGCGACACTGAAATGAATGATGATCGACTGATCAGTGCCGAGAGCACCCAGCAGGAGCGTATCGAGGAAGAGAGCATCAGGCCACAACGGCTGGCGGATTATGTCGGCCAGCCCGAGGTGCGTGAACAGATGGAGATCTTTATCCAGGCCGCGCGTGCACGAGGAGAGGCGCTGGATCATGTCCTGATCTTTGGTCCGCCGGGACTGGGAAAGACCACGCTGTCACACATTATTGCAAATGAACTGAGTGCCAGTTTGCGTCATACCTCGGGCCCGGTACTGGAAAAGCCGGGTGATCTGGCAGCGCTGCTGACTAATCTCGAACCCCATGACGTCCTGTTTGTCGATGAGATCCATCGACTCAGCCCGGTGGTGGAGGAAATCCTGTATCCGGCCATGGAAGATTATCAGCTGGATATCGTCATCGGCGAGGGGCCGGCCGCGCGTTCCATCAAGCTCGATCTGCCACCCTTTACGCTGGTCGGTGCGACGACGCGCGCGGGCCTCCTGACCTCGCCCTTACGCGATCGTTTTGGCATCGTGCAACGCCTGGAGTTCTACAACAACGAAGATCTTACACATATCGTCAAGCGCGCCGCCGGGATTCTGAATGTCATGATTGATGGGGGCGGGGCCAAGGAGATCGCTCGCCGTTCACGTGGCACGCCGCGTATCGCCAATCGTCTGCTCAGAAGGGTGCGCGATTATGCCGAGGTGAAGTCCGATGGCGTGATCAGCAAGGAGATCGCTGATAAGGCCCTGGACCTGTTTAACGTGGACGATCATGGCTTTGATGCCCAGGATCGCCGCTTGCTGCTGACCGTGATCGAGAAATTCGAGGGCGGGCCGGTGGGTGTCGATACCCTTTCCGCAGCCATTGGTGAAGAGAGGGGAACCATCGAAGATGTCCTGGAACCCTATCTGATACAGCAGGGCTACCTGATGCGTACTCCCAGAGGACGCATGGCCACCCAGCTGGCCTACCGCCATTTCGGTCTGCCAGCACCGGCGAGAGCCTCGGTCAGCACCCCGGATCTTTTTACCGAAGATGACTAATTGGAACCCGATCACGGACGAAAGTACAAAAAAACCGGAAACTTTTAAGAGATTTCGGGTCAATATCCAAAAATAACGGGATCATCCATGAGTACAACATTTGTCTGGCCGGTCAGGGTCTATTACGAAGATACGGACACGGCAGGCGTTGTTTATTACGCCAATTATCTTAAGTTCATGGAGCGGGCCCGCACGGAATGGTTACGTAGCTTTGGATTTGAACAGGATGTCCTGATTCGGGATGAAAAGCTGGTTTTCGCCGTACGTTCCGTCACCGTGGATTACCGACGTCCAGCCCTGTTTAACGATGCCCTGGAAGTCACCGCCAGTATCAGACAATTTGGTAAGGCCAGTATTGATTTTGAACAAAGCGTGATTCGCAATACCCGAGATCAGGAAGAACTACTGGCTTCAGGCAAGATCAAACTGGCCTGCCTGGACAGCGAGAGTCTACGTCCAAAACCCTTACCCAGCCCTATAGCCGAGGTACTACTCAGTGTCCGATGATATGTCCATAATTCACCTGGTCACGGAGGCCAGTTTTGTCGTTCAGGCCGTCATGCTCCTGCTGCTGGTGGCCTCCGTCCTGTCCTGGGCGATGATCTTTATCAAGTGGAAGGTGGTTCGTCGTGCAAGGGTAGAGTCAGAGGATTTTGAGGATCGTTTCTGGTCCGGGGCCGATCTGGGCAAGCTCTTCGAACGTGTGCGGGGTAAGGATTCCCCCTCGGGTATGGAGCATATATTCTCTGCCGGTTTCCGAACTTATGCGCGCATGGGCAAGCAGTCCTCCCAGTCGGCACTGACGGTCACGGATGCGGTGCAGCGATCCATGCGCGTCGCCCTGTCACGAGAGGTTGATGCCCTGGAATCGTACATGTCTTTTCTGGCAACGGTGGGTTCCATCAGTCCCTATGTCGGTCTGTTTGGCACGGTTTGGGGGATCATGAACTCATTCCGTTCCCTGGGGCAGGTACAACAGGCCACGCTCAGTGCAGTGGCCCCGGGCATTGCAGAGGCCCTGATCGCCACCGCCATTGGCCTGTTTGCGGCCATCCCTGCGGTTATAGCCTATAACCGATTTTCCGATGACATCGACCGCCTGGTGAACCGTTACGATAACTTCCTGGAAGAGTTTCTCTCCCTGCTGCAGCGCCAGGCCATGGTCAATGCCCAGGGGGAAAAGCAACCCTCTAAGACAGATGCGGCCTGAGACTACTGATTATGTCGCATAATGTACCCAGACGCCGCAAGCCCATGTCGCAGATCAATGTGGTGCCCTACATTGACGTCATGCTGGTCCTGCTGGTGATCTTCATGGTGACCGCACCCATGCTGCAGCAGGGTGTACAGGTCGATCTGCCCAAGGTGGCGGCCAATCCACTGGAAAATCAGAAGCCCGAGGACCTGATCGTGGTCACGGTGGACAAGGAAGGGCGTTTCTCACTGGATACCGGCAAGTTCCTGGATAGTGAGGCCCTGCGTGGCGAACTGATTAAGCGACTGGCCAGTCGTGAACAGAACGAGGCCTATGTGCGTGGAGATCGAACGATCCATTATGGTCGCGTCGTCCAGGCCATGGTCATCCTGCAGGATGCAGGAGTAGAGAAAGTAGGACTGATCACAGACCCCCTGCCAGATGAATAGCAGTCTGCTTGAAGATCTGAAACGGAACCCCGTAGCCCTGATCCTTGCCGTGGGTCTGCATGTGGTGATATTGGCCGTTGCCCTGATCAACTTTAGTTTCAGGCCGGCGGAGGAGCCAGCCGCTACTCATCAACCCGTGAATATCGTTCAGGCTGAGGCTATCGATGCCAGTGAGTTTGATCGCTCCATTAAAAAGCATCAACAGGCGGAGGCGCGTCAACGTCAGCAGGTCGAGGAGGCCAAACGCAAAAAAGTTGAGGCACGTAAAAAGGCGGAACAGGCCAAGAAGCAAAAGGCCGAGGAACAAAAGCGCATCGCCCTGCAGAAAAAACAGGAAGCGGAAAAGCGAAAGAAGGCCGAGGAGGCCAAACGCCAGGAAGAGCAGAAACGCAAGGCGGCGGAAGACAAGCGTAAGGCTGAGCAGGCCAGAAAGAAAAAAGAGGCCGAGCAACGAAAGCAGGCCGAGGCCAAGGCCGAACAGGAACGACTGGCTGCCATATTTGCGGCCGAAGAGGCCGAGATCAGGGAACAGGAACGTATTGAGGAGGAACGTCGCGCCGCTGCGGCGAGGGCCGAGCAGGAACGCCAACAGGCGATTTATAATCGCCGCCTGGCCCAGTTAAAACAGAGTTATATGGGTGAGATCAGGTCCCACGTCTCCAGAAACTGGCGGGAGCCGAGTGGCACAGAATCCGGGAATAAGGCCGAGGTCTATATCACTCAGGCACCCGGGGGATATATCATAAGCGTTCGCGTTGAAAGCTGCATCGGGAGCGCGGCATTTTGTAAATCGGTTGAGGCTGCGGTATTGCGTTCAGAACCCTTACCCCAGCCCTCCGATAAGGCCTTGTTCGATCGAGAAATTCGGTTCACATTCAGACCTTGAGGAAAAATCATTGAAGCCAATCAGGAATCTTTTATTCATGGGTTTTGTGTTGCTGTTTCAGCATCCTGCCCTGGCATTGCTGGATATCGAGATTACACAGGGTGTCGAAGGTGCCTTACCGATTGCCGTGCTGGATTTTACCCTGCAGACCAGCAGCCCCCTCAGCGATGACCCGGCTGAAGTCATTCGTTCAGATCTCTATCGCAGTGGTCAGTTCGAGGCCAGGCAGGGGGCAGCCCCCCTGGAAGAGACCAGTGATTATTATAAGACCCTGATTAAGCGCTGGCGCAGCCAGGGGATCGATTACCTGGTCACCGGTAAGGTCGAGGAACAGGGCGCCGATCGCTACCGGGTGGAGTTTCGTCTGTTTGATACCCTGAGAGGACAGCAATTGCTGGGCCGCAGTACACTGACCAGTAAGAAGGGTATACGCCTGGCTGCCCACAAGATCAGTAACCATATCTATGAAAAGCTCCTCGGCATACCTGGAGATTTTGATACCCGTGTGGCCTATATCACGGTCGAAGGCCAGGGTGAAAATCGACGTTATGAACTACAGATAGCCGATGCCGACGGCCATAATCCCCGCACGGTATTTAGTTCGGATGAGCCGATTATGTCGCCGGCCTGGTCGGCCGACAGTAAGCGCCTGGCCTATGTCTCATTCGAGGGCCACCGGGCCTCCATTTATATCCAGGAACTGGCGACTGGCAAACGGCAAAAGGTATCGAGTCAGAAGGGAATTAATGGGGCGCCAGCCTGGTCACCAGATGGAAAAAAACTGGCCCTGGCCCTATCCCGGGATGGTAATCCCGAGATCTATATACTGGATATTGCCAGCCGCCAGCTGACACGCATTACCCGGAACCGTGCCATTGATACCGAGCCGGTCTGGACTCCAGATGGTAAAAGCCTGATATTTACCTCTGATCGCAGTGGCTCTCCACAGTTGTACCGAAAACTGCTGCGCGGAGGAAAGGCCACGCGACAGACCTACGAGGGTAGCTATAATTCGGACCCGGATATCACTTCCGATGGACGTTATATAGCCATGGTGCATCGTGGCAAGGGGGGGTTTCATATTGCCGTTAAGGATCAGGAAAGAGGCCTCTTGCGCGTGCTGACCCAGGGTCGTCTTGATGAGGCGCCCAGTTTTTCACCGAATGGCAGTATGATTATTTACGCCACCGAAGTCCGTGGACGTGGTGTGCTTGCAGCCGTCAGTGTAGATGGCCGGGTTAAACAGGTTTTGCGTCTCCATCAGGGAGAAGTCAGAGAACCTGCATGGTCAGGATATTCAGAACGTTCCACCCGTTAAATAGACAGATCCGACAACAGGAGTAGCATTATGAAGACCAAGTTCCTTTTTTCTCTGCTCGCCATCAGCGCGCTGACATTATCCGGTTGTGCCTCCAAGATGCCCGAGGGTTATGGAGAGGGTAATGGCGCCGCACCGACTGAAGCTGCAGAGGGCATGGAGGGTGGTGCCGAGACCTATGGCCTGAGCGATGATGGTACTTACGCCGAAGGTTTTGATTTTGTCAACGACCCTCAGAGCCCA
>JANTGN010000056.1 GCA_024762895.1 Thiotrichales bacterium | reverse complement strand
TGCCCCGTGTTTGGCGAGGTCTCCCTCAAAGCCCAAATACAGATCGAAGTGACAGATCGATGGTTTGAAAGTGGCTATCTCCTGAGCCCAGGGCTGTTGGCGAATTTCCCGAGGCAGCAGGTGCTTCACGGTTTCACCGGCGCCGATCGCCGAGACGATGATAGGCGCATGAAATTCTTCACCGGATTGGGTGCGCACGCCAACGGCTTTGCCATTTTCCAGCAATATCTCACTAACCGGTGTTCCAGCTCGCGCATGACCACCCGCCGCTTCGATCACAGGAACCAGTCCTGTTGCGATGGCGCCGGCACCGCCGACGGGATAGGCAGCACCTTCAAGGTAATGACCCATGACCATGCCATGAAAGGCAAAGCTTGCTTCTTTCGGTTTGCCACCATAGGTACCCCACTGGGCCGACAACACGGCGGCGAGTTTTGGATTGCTGATGAGTTCATCGATCACCTCACCCGTCGTGCGACTGGCCCAGCGATGGATCTTCTTTTTATTCCACCAGCGATGGGCCGAACGAAATGGCTCGGGTATCGATCGCTCGGTACCTATGATGTACGCGGTTTCCTGCGCCGATTGCAAGGCTTCAAAGTAGGCATCGATTTCAGCCGCATGGTCGGGAAACTGATCTTTGAGCTCCATCTTGTAGGCTTCCGCCGGACGCCCAACAGAAATATCAAAACCCTCCGGAAAATGCAGCGTATCGTAAACGGTGCCGATTGAGTGAAACTCGATGGTGCCGCCACTAAGCCAGTCCAGGATACGGCCAGCGAATTGGTCATGGCCGAACAGGCCACAATAATGCAGACCGACGTCCCAACTGAAACCATCGCGAGTGAAAGAGTGAGTCAGCCCGCCAATCGCCTCCGCCTGCTCAAGCATGAGGACCTGGTGACCCATACGGGAGAGTGCCGTGGCCGTCGTCATACCGCCCATTCCAGAACCAATGACAATGACATCGAATTCATTTCCGGTTGATTTGGCTGTCATTTGACGAGACCTCCTTATTCATCTCCGCATGTTTAACAATAATACCCGTAACTGATTTTATTTAAGTTCAAGCAACAACTGCAGACCGAAAACGTATTATTACAATTAAACCCATTGACCAGATCTCGCAGATACCGTTTTGCAGCCTAATAGTATATTAGATGGAATCTGTATTATTAGTGATAGACGGAATCTGCCTATTGTGCGAATGGCCGATTCGACCTGGTATGATTTGCAGCATCTCCATCTCCCGGGCAGGAAGCCCAACTATTGACAAGGATTGTTCTAATGTCTGAATCCACTCATCACGTCCCTGACGCTACTTCCCGTTTCTTCGGTAACCATCTGAAATGTCTTGATGATAACAACATCCCCGTAAAACAAAGAAGGTGGTATGTGAAGCACATCGAGACCTTTATTAAGGCCCGGAACGGCCAAAAGATCAAGACGCCTACAAGCCAGGATATTACCCAGTATCTTAAGATGATAGGCCGCCAAAAATCACCTTTCTGGCTGGCAATATCAGCCATGTATTTCAGCAATCAGAATACTCTGTTTGAATTGCTTAAGGCCCAGGTGTGTCGGGATGTAGACTGGGGTTTTGGGATCGACTCCGCCAGGCAACTTAAACTCGAGCACCCCACCACTGCAAAAGTGTGAACCCTCTCATTCGGCCTGGGACTGGAGTATTAAGTCTGCCTGGTCGTCCACCCGCCTGGAACAGCAGCCATCATTACTTGGCTGTTCAGGACATCATCGGACCTTAGATGCAGAGACCCCATGAATGACCTAAAGCCAAATTTAACAACACTGTGCTAATTGGTATCGTTAGTAGATATGCATCGAATATATTGAGGCTAAAAAACCGTCTTTGCATCAAAGACGGGGCCGTCGACACAGACACGTTTCATGGCGGGCCCTTGCTCGGTCGCTACTTCCACAACGCAACCGGCACAGCCGCCCACGGCGCAGGCCATAAACTCTTCGAGCGAGACCTGGCAGGGCAGGTTGTATTCCGCTGCCAGATTGGCCACGGCCTCGAGCATGGGGTGAGGGCCGCAGCTGAGGATCTCTACCTCGGCGCGTTGTTCTTCACTCAGGCTATCCAGCCATAACCTGGCCAGGTCGGTGACATAACCTTCATGACAGCCGGGGTAGCCCTGCAGGCTGGTGAGGCGGGAGGGGATGCCCCAGTCTTCGAGCAGGGGCATGGCCGCGATGACGGCATCCGGCATGCCGGGCACCATGATCTGGGAGGGCCGGGTCTTGAAGGGGAAGGGCACTTCGGAACCCATGATGACGAAAGGGCTCCAGTGTGGATCCCGTTTCAGGTGTTCCGCACAAAAGACCATAGGGGGTATGCCGACACCACCACCAATCAGGAGTGGCCTGGGTCGGTCAGTATGAAATTCGAAATTTTTACCGATCGGCCCGAGCACGCTGATGGTCTCGCCGATTTCACGTTCTGATAATAGTTTTGTGCCCTCACCAACCGCCTTGTAAAGAAAATCCACCCAGCCTTCGGTGGGCGAGGTGCGCATGATGGAAAGCGGGCGCCGCAGGGGGCGCTCGGGGGAGCACTGCAAATGCGCGAAGCTGCCGGGTGCGGCCCTGGCCGCACATTTTGGAGCCTCTACGCGCAGGATGTACTGGTCGCCATCATAACTCTGATGTTCCAGCACGCGGGCCTGTTCCAGGAAAATGGTGTCACGTTGGGATTGGGGCATGGTTTGGCTCTTGGCTAGTTTTGGCCAGACACACCGCTTGGTACGGCTGGTTCCGGCCTTGAATACTGCCCAGTATAAAACCTATTGCCTCAGGCTCCTATAGTCAGGCCCGGGTGAAGTGTTGTTTAGGGTGGGGCTAGGCGCAATTCTCGCAGAAGGTAAGCTTGCTGGTACCAATGCAGACGATGTCCTGGTCCTTGAGCTCAATATCTTCAACACGCTGGCTATTCACGTAGGTGCCATTGGTGCTGTAGAGGTCCTTGATGCGATAGGTCACCCTGTTCGCCTGGTCGTCCTTGTCCGGGATGATCTGGGCATGGTGCTGGGATATCTGGGGATCATTAATACTGAGATTACAGTGCAGTGCGCGCCCTATGGTGAAGACGTGATCCGCCAGGTTGATTTCCTGAACGATGTCATCGTTATGTATCTGAATCAGTTTTCCCATTCTGCGCTCTCCGTATTGTATTTATAGTTTTATGTCGTAGACGGTGTCTCCAGCCAGTAAGGTGCGCAACACCTGTCCATTGAATGACCAGCCGCCAAAAGGCGAATTTGTGCCTGCACTAAGCATAGCCTCAGTATCAAACTCCCAACTGTGACCGGGATCGAAAATACAAAGATCGGCAGAGGTCCCTATGGTCAGGTTGCCTGCATCGATACCCAGGACCTCGGCAGGGCCGCTGGTTACTCTGGCGATGGCCTGGCTTCGGCTCAGGACGCCTTCTTCGCTGAGTCTGAGTGCCAGGGGCAGGAGGGTCTCCAGGCCGGAGATGCCGGGCTCGGTGGAGGGGAAGGGGGCCAGCTTGGCATCGAGTTCATGTGGCTGGTGGTCTGAGCAGAGTACCTGCAGGGTACCGTCGAACAGACCCTGGCGCAGCCCATCACGGTCACGCTCGGTGCGCAGGGGGGGCAGGACATGACAGAGTGAGTTGAAATCACTGATATCCATCTCGGTCAGGAAGGCCTGGTGGGCACTGAGATCGGCCGTTACCGGGAGCCCTTCGGCCCTGGCCTGGCGGACCATATTGACGCCCCGGGCCGTAGACAGGCGGCATAAATGGCTGCGTGCCCCGGTCTGCTCAATCAGCGCGAGCAGGGCACCGATAGAGGCGGTCTCTGCGGCTTCGGGGATGGGGGGGAGGCCAAGTCGGGTGGCAATGGCGCCTTCATGGGCGCAACCATTGCTTAGCAGGCTGTTGTCCTGGGGTTGCAGGTAGACGGTCAGTCCCTGGCTGGCAGCATATTCCATCGAATGGCGCAGTACGCTGTAATCGCAGGGTATATTGAATTGCCCAACGCCGATACAGCCCGCCTGGCGTAAGGCCGCCATTTCACTCAGGGTTCTGCCCTCCAGTTCCAGGGTCAGTGCGCCAATTATGCTGATCTGGCAATAGCCCGCTTCCTCGGCCTGCTGTAGGACAAAGTCGACCTCGGCGGGTGAATCGATCACCGGGTCGGTATCGGGCAGGCAGGCGATGTGGGTGATACCGGAAGCGGCCGCTGCTCGAGACTCCGAGGCGATGCTGCCTTTGTGTTCCTGCCCCGGTTCACGCAGTCGGGCACCCAGGTCGACCAGGCCCGGTAAAATCCAGTGGCCACTGGCGTCGATGGTTTCATCGTCGCTGAAACCGTCGGGCTGGGTTCCAATGCTGACGATCTTGTCGTCTTCGATAAACAGGTCGGCGACCTGGTCCAGGTCATTGGCCGGGTCGATGATGTGTCCGTTTCGAATGCTGATCTTCATTGCGCTGCCCCTGTCACCATGGACATGATCGCCATGCGTATGGCGATGCCGTTGCTGACCTGTTCGAGTATGACGGAGCGTGATCCATCGGCGACGTCCGATGCTATTTCGACCCCGCGATTGGCTGGGCCGGGGTGCATCACAATGGCGTCTTCGCGGGCGGCCTTAAGCCGCTCATTGGTCAGGCCGTACAGTTGAAAATACTCATGTGCGCTGGGCAGGAGTGCGCTTTGCATGCGCTCTTTTTGCAGGCGTAGCATGATCACCACATCGACATCATGGAGCCCTTCATCCATATCGTTGAAGACATGGACGCCCAGTTTTTCCACGTCGGCGGGAAGCAGGGTTCTCGGGGCGATGACACGGACTTCCGCGGTATTCAGAATATTCAGGGCATGGATCTGAGATCGGGCAACGCGTGAGTGGAGTACGTCGCCGACGATGGCCACCTTGAGGCGGGTAAAGTCCCCCTTGTGGCGACGTATGGTAAACATGTCCAGCATGGCCTGGGTCGGATGGGCGTGGCTGCCGTCGCCGGCATTGAGTACGCTCACATGGGGGGCGACGTGGCGTGCAATGAAATGGGCCGCCCCGCTGTCCGCGTGCCGTACGATAAACATATCGCAAAACATGGCCTCGATGTTTCTCAGGGTGTCGAGCAGGCTTTCGCCCTTAGTGGTGGCTGAGGTCGCGATATTGATATTCAGGACGTCCGCCGATAGACGTTTGGCGGCCAGCTCAAAGGTGGTGCGCGTTCGTGTGCTGGGCTCAAAGAACAGGTTGACGATCGTTTTACCTCTGAGTAGCGGGACTTTTTTAACGGTCTTGGCCTGGACACTGACGAAGGATTCGGCGGTATCCATGATCTCGACCAGCAGTTCGCGTGGCAGGCCCTCGATCGTCAGGAGGTGCCGCAGGCGGCCATCATCATGCAGTTGCATGCCAGAAGGGAGCGGGCCGGCCTGCAGATGTTGTTCAGTCATTGGGCAGCTCCTTGGTTACGATACGGTAGCTCAGAGGCTCGGGTCCCTGTACCTGCACCTCCTGGTCGGCATTCAGGTCCAGGGTGGCTCCAGTAATTTGCGCGGCTATGGGAAGTTCGCGGCCACCTCGGTCGATCAGCACCGCCAGGGTAATGCAGGCCGGGCGTCCGTAATCAAAAATCTCATTCAGGGCCGCACGTATGGTGCGCCCGGTGTGCAGGACATCATCAATCAGCAGGATGTGCCGGTCTTCTATGTCAAAGGGGATCTCTGAGGGTTTGACCTGTGGGTGGAGTCCAATATGGCTAAAATCATCCCGGTAGAAACTGATGTCGAGGGTACCGATAGGGCCGGGCAGGCCCAGTCGTTCCCTGAGGGCCTCGGCTACCCAGACCCCGCCGGTGTGAATACCGATAATGCAGGGTTCGGCACTACCCTGGGCATCTATCACCTGGCGGCATTGCTGTTCCATTGAATTGAGTAGTTCTGCCACGGATTCAGTCATGGGCTTCTCCTGAGAGCCAGCTTTCTAGCTGTATGGCGGCAGCCAGCTGGTCAATTTCATTCTTCTGTATACGTTTTTTTCGGCCTTGCTGGCGTTCATGTTTCAGATAGCGTTCCGCTTCTGCAGAGCTGAGGCGTTCGTCGATCTGGTAGACCGGTAATCGGTAACGTCCTTCCAGTTGGCGACAAAATTTTTTAATGCGCTCGCTCAGTCTCGTCTCGTTTCCATCGAGATGATAAGGCATGCCCACGACCAGCGCCTCAGGTTTCCATTCCTGGATTAATGCGGCAATGGCGTCCCAGTCCGGTTTCTGGTTCTTGCTGGTCAGCGTGGTCAGGGGTGAGGCGGTACCCGTAACCCTCTGGCCCACGGCAACTCCAATACGTTGTTCACCAAAATCAAAACCCAGTACCGGACCCGCGTCAGGCATGCCCCATATCACCCGAAAGGAGATTAAGGTCGATACCCAACTTGGATGCAGCGGCCTGCCAGCGTTTCTCGACGGGTAGTTTGAACAGGATGTCGGTATCAGCCGGCGTGGTCAGCCAGGCGTTCTCTCCCAGTTCATATTCAAGCTGGCCTGCGCCCCAGCCTGCGTAGCCCAGGGCGACGAGAAGTTCGGTTGGGCGTTCACCGTGTGTGATGGCCTCAAGCAGATCGCGCGATGTGGTCAGGGCCAGGTCGTCTGTAATCGGCAGGCTGTGCTCCCAGTGGCCCACGGGCTGGTGAAGTATGAAACCGTGTTCCACCTGTACCGGGCCGCCACTATAGATCGTGGTCTCGCTGAAGCGGTCGGCATCCTCGATCAATTCCATTTGCTGTAATAGCTCGCCCAGGGTGAAATCGGTCGGACGATTGATGACGATGCCCAGGGCTCCCTCTTCATTATGCTCACAGATCAGTGTCACCGAGCGTGAAAAGTTCTCATCCTCCAGAGAAGGCATGGCGATGAGAAAGTGATTGGTCAGGTTGACGGGCTGGGTCATGTTGGCTTATTCACTGGTAAAGCTGCTGTCACTGTGAAACACCCAGGTACGCGTGATCTTGAGCTGGTCGTAGGTCTGTCTCATATCATTGGGAAAGGCCGAGAAGGGGGAGGATAGTTCAACGATTCGACGGGCCGCATCATCCAGCACCTGCTCTCCCGAGCTCTGGGCGATCTCCACACTGACGACCTTGCCCTCCTGGTTCAGGGTGACGTTCAGGATGAGTTTTCCACTCAGGCGTTTGCGACTGGCCTCGTCGGGATAATTGAGATTACCGATGCGTTCGACCTTGCGCACCCATGAATCGATATAGCTGGCCTCAACGACACTCTTCGCGCTCACGGCATCGATAAACCGTATCCTCGGCCGTTGGCTGTAGCGTCTTTCCTCCTGATTGAGTTCGCTGGCCAGTCGAGCAATCTCAAGGCTGCGATCGATGAGTTGCTGTCCGCTAACGGGTTTGATGGGTTTTTCGGCCTCGGTCTTTCTTTTATCGGCGACCCGGGTCTTTGCCTGTTGTTGTTTCAGGACCTTGGTCTGATCTTCCTGGGCCTCTCTGGGTGAGGCAGATTTCATTTGTATCGGGGCCTGTCCAGTGTTTGGACGAGGGTCCATGGAGGTGACCGGACTGGTGGGCCGCGCTTTCTGGTCGCGGCTTCCGCTGGCTTCCTGATTGGCCTGCGCGAGATATTCCGCCTCTTCAGGGGCCTTTTGAGCCTGGCTCTGGACAAGAATAATATCGATGGCAGGTGGATTGTGGAGTTTGTCGAGTGACAGGTCGGGGCTAAATCCGACGCCCAGAATGACTATGCCATGGAGGACAGTAGCAAGGAACAGGGCCATGACCAGTCGATCATTGGGCGTTATGTCGGCTTGCAGCGGTATCGTTGCAGTCATTCAGTTAGCTGCTGTTCCATGGCGAAGGGGTTAAAAGCCGTATTGTAACGCCCTGTCGAGTGAATACCAGTGATCAGATTGGCAAATACCAGCGTCTGGCAGATAAAGGTTTGCTGGTGATGTTTATTAATTTCTATCGCCCCATCGATGGAGAAGGTCATGACGTTATATTTTTCATGGCCAGTTTTGTTTCAATGGCATCCATTAACTGGGCGCTGATGTTGAGTCTGAATTGCTGGTCGAGCTCACGAACGCAGGTGGGGCTGGTGACATTGATCTCGGTCAGAAAGTCTCCAATGACATCCAGGCCGACAAAAAGCAGTCCCATTTCCCGAAGGGTGGGGCCAACCTGGTCTGCAATCCATAGATCGCGCTCGGTCAGTTCTACTCCAACCCCCGTGCCACCGGCGGCAAGATTAGCGCGGGTCTCGCCCTTTGCCGGGATTCGGGCCAGGGCATAGGGAACGGCCTCACCATCAACGATCAGGATTCGCTTGTCGCCCTGCCTGAATTCCGGCAGGAATCGCTGGGCCATGATGGTTCGGCTTCCATGCTCGGTCATCGTCTCCAGGATAACGCGGGTATTAGGATCATCCTCGCGGATTCGAAAGATGGAGGCTCCCCCCATACCATCCAGGGGCTTTACGATGATGTCGCCGAGCTCGCGAGCAAACGACTGGAGCCGGTCCTGATCGCGAGAGACCAGGGTCTCGGGGCAGCACTGTGGAAAATGGCTGGTAAAGAGCTTTTCGTTCGCGTCGCGCAGGCTGGATGGCCTGTTAACGACCAGGCTGCCCTGCTTCTCGGCCAGTTCGAGGATATAGGTGGAGTAAATGTACTCCATGTCGAAGGGGGGGTCCTTACGCATCAGGATCACCTGGAGTTCCTGCAGGGGGAGTTCCTGTTCCTTGCCGAGTTGGAACCAGGACGAGTGATCGTCTTCGACTTTTAATAGCTTTGTGCGTCCATGGGGGGCACCATCGCGTACATAAAGATCATGTTGTTGCATGTAATGGATCTCCCAGCCACGACTTTGAGCCTCCAACAGCATGGCCAGGCTCGTATCTTTATAGGGGGTGATGGACTCGATAGGGTCCATAACGATGCCAATTTTGATATTCATAGAGAGATTTCCTGTTCTTTTCTGCCTGACTTTGTTCTTTAGGCCATTGTAGGGGTATTTCAATTGTGACTAATATCAAATTCGTTAAAGCGGGTTCCTGAAGGTTATAAAAACGAGCGCACTGATTTTGGTGGCCGAATTAGTTTAGGAAGACCTAAAAAAGCTTTATTTATATTTAAGAAGTGACTTAACAAAGGCTAGCTAACTGCCTTTTTTACTTCAATTTGTTTGCGAAATCCATATTCATGGGTTACATTCCAAGCAATTGTGTAAAAAAACAGCGAATAGGGTGCCCTGTGAGCGAATCAGAAGAATTGGGAACGGTAGGGGGCGATGGTCTGGATGGCTGTAAAGTCATGGTTATCGACGATAGTAAGACCATACGCCGCACTGCTGAAAATTTATTAAAAAAGCAGGGTTGCGATGTCATAACGGCAACGGATGGTTTTGAGGCCCTTTCAAAGATTGCTGAGCATAAGCCCGACATCATTTTTGTCGACATTATGATGCCGCGGCTTGATGGCTATCAGACCTGTGCTCTGATCAAGCACAATCGTAGTTTTAAGGATACGCCGGTGATCATGCTATCCAGTAAGGACAGTATCTTTGATAAGGCGCGGGGGCGTATTGTGGGTTCAGAGCAATACCTGACCAAGCCTTTTACAAAGGATGATCTTATAAAGGCGATTAAAGAGTATGCGGTTCGCTAGGGAGAGACCTGGCGATAGTAAATAAATCAATTATAAGAGTAAGACTGGGGGTAAGAGTACATGGCAAGCATCTTGGTAGTTGATGATTCGCCGACCGAAATCCACGTGTTCAAGACCATGCTTGAAAAGAATGGTTTTGAGGTGAGCACGGCGCAAAGCGGTGAAGAAGGTGTCGCCAGGGCCAAACAGGTTAAGCCTGATTTGATCCTGATGGATGTGGTCATGCCGGGTCTGAATGGATTTCAGGCTACGCGTCAACTGGGTAATGATGCCGAGACATCCAGTATTCCAGTTATTATTGTTACCACCAAGGATCAGGAGACCGATAAGGTCTGGGCGATGCGTCAGGGTGCTAAGGATTACATCGTCAAGCCCGCCAAAGAGGCAGACCTGATGGGAAGGATCAAGGCCATTCTTGGTTAGTTGATATGTCAGCCGTTGCCCCATTCAATAGCCCTTATGAAATGCTGGTCCAGATGGACCGCAAGTGCCGAAGTCAGGCGGCAGGCCTTCCGATTATGGAAGATGCCCGTGAGGAATGGACCGGGGTCCAGTTTGTCCTGCATGGGCGTGAATTACTGGCTTCTATGGGCGATGTCACAGAAATCGTGTCGTTACCTGCGGTCACCAAGATACCGGGTGTTAAGCCCTGGGTCCTTGGTATGGCCAATATGCGCGGTATGTTGTTGCCGGTCATTGATCTTGAGCGTTTTCTTTATGGCGAAAGTACTCGTGCCATGGACACTCAGCGCAGACTCCTGGTTGTTGAATTCGATGACGTTTTTGCCGGGCTGGTTGTTGAGAATGTGATTGGCATGCGTCACTACTGGGTTGATGAAAAGGCCGCAGAACTACCATCCTGGCTTGATAATAAGATGAGTCCATATGTTGATTACTCCTTTGAAAGGAGCGGACTCCATATTCCGGTATTTAACATGGCTACACTGGTTGCTGATGAGGCGTTTATGGATGTTTCTACCTAAATCTCAGGTCAGCAAATAGCCACCACTAAATTGTAGTACTGATAAAAAATAGGGTTGGGAGAAAAACCATGAATGCACCCGCTTCTACCATCAAACACGGTGCCAGCAAACCGGTCGTTATATTGAGCGCCTTGCTGGTCCTGTTCATCCTCGTGATGATCGGGTCGTTTGCATATACCACCATCCAGGATAATTACGATAAGGAATTTATCGCGCTTTCGGCGGAGCAGAGGTTGTTGTCTCAGCGTATCGCCACCTCCGCCCTGGAGGCAGCGGGTGGCAAAGAGGAGGCCTTTGTCAGTCTGAAAAAATTCAGAGATGACTTTGACCGTTCTCTGGAAAAGATTCAGTCGGGCAATCCGGAGACCGGTCTGCCTGCTGCACCAACTGCGGTTTCAGTAGAGCTGGAACAACTCACCGGTGACTGGAAGACCTATCGTCGATATGTCAGCGCTATTCTGGGTGGTCAGGAACCCATCTCCGAGGTAGGTGAATACGTTTCGTATATCAACGACTTTATTCCTCAGTTGCTGGCATTCTCGGATGAGGTGACCGGTATACTGGTTAAGAGTAACGCTGCTCCTCAGCAGATCTATATTGCATCACGACAGTTGATGTTAACCCAGCGTATTGAGAACAACCTGAACCGTGTGTTGTCTGGTGGTGAAGGTGCCGCCACGGCGGCCGACCGATTTGGTCGTGATGCCGCGTTGTTTGGTCGTGTACTGGAAGGCATGATTCGTGGCTACCCCTCTTTGAACATAAAGAAGGTAACCAACCCCGAGGCGGTTGATAAGCTGCGTGAGATCTCCATGTTGTTTAGCTCGGTGAGTGACCTGGTTGGGTCTATCCTTGAGACCTCTCCTCAGCTGTTTGAGGTCAAGGACGCTGCTGACCAGGCCGAGGCACTGAGTGCCCAGGTACTGAAATCGGCCTCTGCGCTTGAGCAGGGTTTTCTCGAGTACAACAAGCGTCTCTTTATCTGGCAGATTATTGGTGCCCTGGCTGGTGTCGCAGCACTGTTCATGATGATGGTTCTTGGTTACACCCTGTATCGCAATACCCGCAACAGTCTGGCGGTGACCACTGAGCAGAATCGTCGTAACCAACGTGCGATCCTGAGGCTGCTGGATGAAATGTCCAGTCTGGCGGAGGGTGACCTTACCGCGCATGCCACGGTTACCGAGGATATTACCGGGGCAATCGCGGATGCTGTTAACTACGCGATCGATGCCCTGCGCACCCTGGTAACTACCATTAACCAGACCTCTGAACGTGTCTCCGATGCGGCGGCCAAGACGCAGTCTACGGCCCTGCATCTGGCGGATGCGAGTAACCATCAGGCCCGCGAGATTGCCTCGGCATCGGCGGCAATCACGGATATGGCTGACTCGATCGAGCAGGTATCCAAGAACGCGGCCTCTTCTGCGGACGTTGCCCAGCAGTCGGTAGATCTGGCTCGAAAGGGTGCAGATACGGTACGACTCACTATCGATGGTATGGATACGATTCGTGAGCAGATTCAGGAAACCTCGAAACGTATCAAACGACTGGGTGAAAGCTCCCAGGAGATCGGTGATATCGTAAGTCTGATTGATGACATCGCCGATCAGACCAACATCCTCGCATTGAATGCGGCCATCCAGGCATCGTCGGCCGGTGAGGCGGGACGAGGCTTCGCGGTGGTAGCCGATGAAGTTCAGAGACTTGCTGAACGTTCAGCCAATGCGACCCGCCAGATTGAGGCACTGGTTAAAACCATCCAGGCCGATACCAACGAAGCGGTTATCTCGATGGAGCAAAGTACCTCGAACGTTGTGGCCGGGGCCAAGCTGGCGCTCGATGCGGGTGACGCCCTTGATGAGATCGAAGGCGTATCGCATCAGCTCGCCGAACTGATCCAGTCGATCTCGCAGTCTGCCCGTCAGCAGACTGCGGTGTCGGTCAGTGTTACCAATACCATGAACGTCATCCAGGAGATCACCATGCAGACCTCCGATGGTACCAACGAGGTGGCGGATTCTATCGGTAACCTGACAGACCTGGCGACAGAACTTCAGAAGTCGGTAGCCGGCTTTAAGCTGCCCGAATCTGAGGCGATTGAAACCATGATCATGACCGAAGAACAACGGGAAGCGATTATGGAGATAGACGAACCTGAAGCTCAGGCAGCCCAGGCCTCTTGATCCCGGTTTCTATCATCAATAAAGAAACCTGCCCTCAAGGTGAGTTATGAAGCAGGACGATACCATCGAATATAACGCCCTTGGTTGGGTGAAGAAAGAGCTGGACGCCGTACTGAATGAGGCACGGGTGGCCCTTGAAGCCTACATCGAGGACCCTGGAGAAAGGGACAGGCTCGATGAGTGTGGCATGCACATCAAGCAGGCCCAGGGTACCTTGCAGATGGTTGAACTCTTTGGTGCTGCCATGCTGGCCGAGGAGATGTCCGAGTTGCTGCAGGCCATCGTCGATGATCAGGTCAAAAACAAGGACGATGCCTATGAGGCCCTGATCCGGGCAATTATTCAGCTTCCTGATTACCTTGAGCATATACAGGCGGGGCATAAAGATGTGCCCATTGTGCTCCTGCCATTAATGAATGATCTGCGCGCGGCACGTGATGTACCGCTGCTATCAGAAAACGTCCTGTTTTTCCCAGATCTGGATGTGAAAGAAGAGCATGAGGCCACCCTGGTGGAACAGGCCATGCCGGAGAAGCCGCCGGCCGAGGCTCAGAAACTGGCCCGTGCCCTCAGGCATAGTTATCAGCTGGCCCTGTTGGGCTGGTTCCGTGATCGTGATGTTGAGAAATCTCTCAAGACCATGCGGGCCGTACTGATCAGGTTGCAGAAACTCTCAAGAATTGAGGGAGCGCGGCGGCTCTGGTGGGTATCAGGCGCCATTACCGATGCCTTGTTATATGAAGGCCTGGAGCGAGGTATTACCACCAAGCAGTTGCTGGGCAGGGTGGACCGCCAGATCAAGTTACTCATTGATGAGGGTGAAGAGGCGCTGGTTGCCGCCATGCCGCCGGAGCTGATTAAGAATCTACTCTATTATGTGGCCACCTCCGAGTCGGTGAGTGACCAGATCAAACAGGTCAAGAAGGCCTATCGCCTGAGTGCCTTGCTGCCCTCAGGTCAGGATCTGGAGGCCGCCAAAGGCCAGGTTGGAGGACTCAATGTCGATATCCTGCAGACCGTGGCTCAGGGTATTCGGGAAGACCTGACCGAGATCAAGGATGGCCTGGAGATATTTGTCCATACCGAGCATCAGGACCCCAAGGCACTGGAGCCACTGGCTGATAAGCTGCGTAAGGTTGCCGATACCCTGACTATGTTGGGTCTGGGCCAGGCGCGTGAAATGGTCCTGAAAGATGAGGCGACCATCAGGGCTATGTCCTCTGGGCAGGAGCCGGTTTCTGATGAGGCCCTGCTGGGTGTAGCTGGAGTCATGTTAACCGTCGAGGCTGCCCTCAACGACTTCATTAGTAACCGTGCTGTAACACCTGGAGCAGAAGCGTCTGCTGGCACAGAGGAAGGCCAGTTACCCGATGCAGAATATCGCGATGTCCTGAAAGCAGTTATTCGTGAAACGCATGTGGAGATGAACAAGGCCAAGGATGCCATTCT
>JANTGN010000055.1 GCA_024762895.1 Thiotrichales bacterium | reverse complement strand
GTGATGACGATAAAAGGGAAATAATGTTTCAGGCTGGGCTCCTGGCCACGATAGTGCTTGAACAGGATATAAAACGGGATGAGCAAGTTTAAAAACAAATAGCCATACAGCACCACGACATCCCAGGCCAGCAGGGACATGGGAAGATTGAATTTGCCGATAAAGGGGATGATGTGCCAGAAGCGATCGGGTCGTGCGAGGTCGACAACGACCAGAAGTATTGCCGTGATCACTGCGGCTACGGCCATTGCCTCCCCAATCAGTACGACCTTTTTGACATCCTGTCGGTGAAAGATGTAAGAGGGGATTACCAGCAACACGGAGGCGGCGGCAATACCCACCATGAAGGTGAAGTTGGCGATATAAAAGCCCCAGGAGACCTGGTCGGACATACCGGTAATCACCAGGCCTTCCTTCAACTGTAGGATATAGTACCCGGTTCCGATCAGGATGAGCCCGAACAGGATCAGTAACCAGGTCTTATAGCCGCGGCCACCCTGAAACATGCCATGCAGGCCATCACGGAAAAAAGATAGAATAGTCATGCTGGCCCCTTAATCCGTGTAGTACCAGAACTTGGGTTCTGTACCCAGTTCTTCTTTCAGTCGGAATACGGTTTTATTTTCCAGGATATAGCGGATCTCGCTATCGGGATCCAGGAGATTGCCAAATACCCGAGCCCCGGTTGGGCAGGCCTCCATGCAGGCCGGTTGCAGGCCCTTGCGTGTGCGCTGGATACAGAAGTGACATTTCTCGACGACGCCTTTCATGCGGGGTCGGTTACCCAGGTAATGACAGTCCGTATTCAGTTCTTCACTGGGGATCTGTGGTTCGCCCCAGTTAAAGTGTCGAGCCGAATAGGGGCATGCCGTCATACAATAGCGACAACCGATACACCAGTTGTAATCTACTACCACGATGCCGTCGGGCTCTGACCACGTGGCCTCTACGGGGCAGGCCTTTACGCAGGGTGGGTCATCACACTGCATGCATTGCACGGGCATATATTCCTTGCCGGGCTGAGGCACCAGTTCGTGATTGTAATAATGATCGGCGTTGTGCAGGTTGCGATCATTCTTATCCAGTTCCAGCACACGGATGTACTCCATCTGGCCGCCACGATCGAGGTTGTTTTCTTCAACACAGGCCTTCACGCAGTCGCGATACCCCTGACATTTGGAAATATTCAGGGCGTAACCAAACACGACGCCTTCAATGGGGGGTGTATTGTCACACTGGATTTCACGCTCATATTTACGTTTTGCCTTGCGTTCAATACGTGCCAGGGCCTCGGATATCTCCTGTGGCGTCATACGTTGATACTGGTCCTGAAAGAAATCACCCATCGCATCCCTGAGTGTGGCTCCCCCCCATGAGGGTTCCGCGACCGTCCTGGCGGCGGTGGCGACGGCCGTTGTCGTGGCCGTGGCGGTCAGCAAACCCAGGCCTTTAAGAAACTTTCGACGGTAGGCATTCACTGGTGATCCCGTCTTATGTTCAGGCTGATCACTCTGTTTCATGGGATTCCTCAGGCTGGTTATGCGGGCAGGTGGTCCATTTCTGGCACTGGCGGTGACGCTGCCGTGGCTGGTGTTGCAAGCCTTTTCTCACGCCCGGTGGCGGTAAGGGCTGCCTGGGTGAAAAGCCGGGGTTGAGATGGGGATTGTGGCAGTGGGTGCAATTGTCGATCTCACGCCCGCCACGCCAGCGTTTTTTTCGCTTGCCGTGGGCGCCATATTGCCAGTCTTCGTAGACCCTGTTATGACACTGGGCGCAAACAAGATAGCTGTCGTCAAAGTTAACGGGGTCTCCGAAGACTGTACGTAGCGAGTTTTTATCTTCCAATTGGTGGCAGGTGTTACACCACATATTTGTTCTTCCATGTTGGACTTCGGAATAATGCGGGGCCTGTTCCAATACACGGGGGGCTGGATTCGCGGGTATATATTCATGGCAGGACGAACAGGGATAATACTGCATCTGATCTTTGGTAGAGACGACATGAAAGGGGAATTGTGGGGGTGTTGCCTGTTCAGAGGATTCTGCACTTGGGGCCGGAGAGGCAAGAGCCATCAGGATTATTAAAATAAGGCCATTGTAATGATTCACCAAAAACTCCTCATGAAGCGGTGTTATCCCGCTTTTTATAGACCTAGATATCGGTCTTTTTCATTGCCTGAACCAACATTGTGGCAAAACCACCACTAAAAGTCATGAATTAGCCCGTAGTATGGGGACCTCTGTTTCGGTTCGTATGCGGGCGCGCATCTGAGAACGAAAGTCATTAATACCAATGAAGAAATCCCGCATCATAAGTACCCAGTAATACATGCCTTCAGGATGCAGGTAGAGTGCATCATCCGTTTCCTTGATGGCCCCTAAGTATCTGAAAAGCAGGATCTCTTTCCAAAGTCGACGTCGCCAGGAGGGGCCATGTTTTTTATCCATGATCGCCTTGTCCATTCGTAGGCCAAAGAGTTTCATCAGGAAGTCGTACTGAAGTTGTTCCATGTTGGACATGTGGCGACGGGAGGTGATGGCCGATTCCCCTCGTTCCATACGATCCAGATAATGGTTGATGGAAAAGGTGGTGGCATAGGTGGTTCCGTTCAGGAAACTAAAGGAGCCGCTACCGACACCAAGGTACTGATCGTGGTCCACGATATATTCATCAAGGGTGGCATCTTTACGGGAAAAGCACCAGGCGGATCCAGGCTGATAGTCTGGCATCAGGGCTGTGCGTATGAGGTCATACATACAGCGCTCATTCTCAAAGTCTACATTCCCCATCTGTCGTGACATGGCCAGTTGGGTCGTGTGTGAAGGCATCAATGGGTAGTAGGAGACCTGGTCAACTTTCAGGGCGCTTAACTGCTTAAGATCATTGTTGAGCGAATCGATCGTTTGATGGGGAATATTAAAAATCATATCAACATTAAAGGTAGGAAACTGCCCCTGTGTCTGTTGCAGGTGTTCCAGTATCTCGTCAGCCCTGCCGTAGGTCTCAAGACGGCCCATTTCACTTAATAATTGATTATCGAGGCTTTGCACACCCACGGACAGACGTGTGACCCCAGCCTCAAGCAACTGATCCAGGATGGGTTGCCTCAGGTGATTGGGGTTGGTCTCAACTGAGATCTCTGAAATATCCCATAGATCGGAGATAAGCCTTAGCGTTTGATTGAGTTGTTCGGGCGCAACCGTCGGTGTTCCTCCCCCAACATAGACATCGGCAAAATTAAAACCCGCCGCATGGTAGGCCCGTATTTCCTTGCGGAGTGCGGAATAGTATTGCCGGGTCCGTTCGGCATGATGTTCTACTCGATGAAAGGAGCAGAAAGGGCACAATGATTCACAAAAGGGTATGTGGATATACAGCAGGTAGCGTTGACCTATAATCGGTTTTGGCCATAGCTGGTCCACAGGATCAAGCTGCATGTGCTTTTTGTTGAATCGTTGCAGAAAATGGTTCAACAGCGAATCAGAAAGTTTCAAACAGACACCCTGATAGAGAGAATGTGGTGGGCCATAGGTGAGTGATCATGCCTCAACCAGGTTTTCAGCAACCAGTTGGAGAAGGCTGTTGGGCTGTTTGTCCCAGTCAAAGTGTTCGGCGCAATCATCAAAGTTCTTTCGGCAGTCGGAGCAGCTGGTATAGAGCTTTTCGGCACCACTCTGCTCCACCTGTTGCATCTTGATTTCAAAGGCCTGGTAACGTAGTTCATCAGCACGCTGGATATGCATAACGCCACCACCACCGCCACAACACCAGTTGAGGTCTCCAGCCGTAGGCATCTCGTGCAGTTCAACCCCCAGGGCTGCCAGTACAGTGCGTGGCGCCTCCGTGGCCCCACCGCGACGTGCACTTTGGCAGGGGTCATGGAAGGTCACGGATTCATTCACAGGATTTACGCGTAGTTTACCAGTGCGAATACCTTCGGCCATCAGTTCTGTGATATGCAGGATACGAAAAGGGAGTGCTTGGCCATGAAGATTGGCGGCCTGCCAGCGAAAGGCGTTATAGCCATGTCCGCATTCAGGAATCACGACGGTCGTTGCCTTGCAGGCGATGGCTGCATTGATCAGCTTTTGACTCGTGGCCTTTTGCCAGGCCTCGCTATCTGTCAATAGTCCATAGTTACTTGCCTCATAGCCATCGCTACGTAGCGTCCAGGTGTATCCCAGCTGATTCATGACCTTGGCGATATCGGACAGAGCATGGGGATAGTTGATTATGTCTATGGAAGACAGGCTAAGCAGTACCTCGGCCTCATCGCGGTCCAGTGGAATATTTAGACCATACTCTTTCTCTACTCCCTGGATGGTCGCTTTAAGCATTTCCGGCGTGACCCCCAGGGGGCTGCCCTCATCCTGAGCCCTCTTGGCCATTTGCCATAGGTCTTCCGGTACCAGGCCTGCCTGGAACATGCCATGTCTTGCTTTACTAATCAGGGTGGCGATATCAATACCCATGGGGCATACCATGGAGCAACGTCCGCAGACGGTACAGCTGTCATAGAGCAGATGTTGCCATTGGGCCAGTTCATCGCTGCTTAGTTTGCGTTTCAGGTTAAGTGCCTTATAGATGAAAGAGAAAGGCCCTGCCTCACGTTTATAGACCTGCTTGAAGGGTTCGAGCTTCCAGATTGGAGTATATTGAGGGTCGCCGGTTTGTTCATAAAAATGGCAGACCTCGGCACAGAGTCCGCAATGGATGCAGGACTCCATATAGGTTGCCGTGACAAAATCGGTGTCTTTCAGGAACTGCGTTATCGCGGCATCGACCCGTTCCTGATCGGATAGATGGGTTTGCTTGTCTGCGCGGAAGGCAGGTTTCCTGGCTGGTTTGAATGTGATTGCTGCGCTCATTGTGCCGGTATCCCCTTACGAGTGAAGGCGGCGCCGGTTAAGCCACGGCAGCTCCAGATGAAGAAGGCATGCATCAATTTACTAAAAGGGAACCAGAGTAACAGGAGATCAATATTCAGGATGTGTATGGCCAGCAAGGTCTCATAGCCCAGTCCTACATGCGAGGTGACCAAAAGGCCGGTAATAATCGGGCTAATGGTCATGAACCAGCTCATATAGTCATCAAAGTTGCTGAGCATGCGCAGGACAGGATGGGTAAGGCGTCTTATGAGAACAGCAACCAGGGCAAATAAAGTAATCAGCGAAAGAAAATAGATAATGCGTTCGGTTAGTCCGGGCCAACTCAGGCCAGTCAGTGCTTCAATGAAAATAATATGGGGTACAAACAGCAGGAAAACCGCGAAAAAGCCGATATGGAAGGTATATCCCATGACCTCGCTATACCAGGTCTTGGGCAGAAACTCCTTATGCGGCCATGAACGCATCGCCATCATGCGTAGTGCACCCAGCAGGGGGTTTCCATTACGGGGCGTGGAGAGTTCTTTGGGCCAGTTAAGCACGGCGACGCCGACCAGGCGCCAGGTGATGCCGAAGATAAAAATTGCCAGGGACCACTGCAACGCAGGACCTCGAGCAAAATTTAGTAATTCCATAAGATATATCCGATAAGAAGCTTGTCCTTGTTTTAGCATGAATAGCTAATTCTTTTCCATCGTGATTCAGGTATTTGTTGTTGTTGTTTAGATAAATCAAATATTATTGATTTAAATCACAGAGTCAGGCTTTTGAGAACAGGCTATCGAGCTGTTCATTTGGAGGCTGGATTACTTATTCGGTAGTGTCATAGCCCCGAAAGAATTCCAGATGAGGTCTGCTGTCTTCCGTGGTTGCCAGCCAGAGAATCGTCTCGAGTCGTTGTTGGTATATGGCGCGTTCCTGATCCTGCGTCAGGCCATTCAGGGGTTCGATGTTGACTGAATTGAATAAGATATCCTGGCCCTGCATCAGAGATTGGTTTCTGGCGGCGATGGTGTTGATCTGATGCATGCTGAGACCCTGGGCGGAGCCCGGACCCTGGTACAAATTCACAACCCGGCCGTGGTGATACTGCTGCATGCGCGTAAGGATGTGCTCATACAGGGGGTAGGGTGGATAGGTCACCGGTCTTGCAGAAGGCATCTCCAGGGAAATGCTGGCAGCGGTGATCCAGCAATCAATCGCCTGGTCATGGTCTTTAAGCCATGTTTGCAACCCTCGAGGATCCATATTTAGCAGGGTGTCGTCAGGGCCGAGTGATAACTCTGGGCTCGCTTCATTGACGATTATGAGGCGGTAGTCCTTCTCTTTCAGCAGATCGGTCAGGCCGCTCAGAAAGGGAGTGGGAACCTGAACAAGCAGGGCAGTCTTATGGGGCATGGTCAGTCACTTGGGAGTTTGTTCTTTAATGTGAATCCAGTGGCAGGTCCAGCTGGTCCTGCTTAGCATTACCGGGACCAAAATGCACACCGACCCCCAGTAAACGCACCGGCCGTTGTTCACGCATCCAGCCTTTTTGCATCAGGGCCCTGGCCAGTTCCAGTGTCGGGCTGTTGCTGGGGGCCTGGACCGTGGTGAGATCAAAATTATTGAATTTGATCTTGATAAACAGGGCCTGGACCGCATCTTTTTGTTCCTTACCCAGTCGATCCAGTCGATGTTGCAGACGATCAAGCAAATCCGGTAAGGCCTCGAGGCAATGATCCAGATTTGGAAGATCCTGTTCATAGGTGGTTTCTACGCTCAGGGATTTTCTGATTTGGTGGGTCTTGACCGGACGATGATCAATCCCGCGGGCATAATCATAGAGTTGTTGCCCAAAACGGCCAAAGCGTTCTTCCAGTTGCTCCGGGGTATAGGCCTGCAGGTCCCCGCAGTTGTTGATACCCATGGCCTGTAGTTTGGTTGCGGTCACCTTGCCGACCCCGTGTATACGTTTCACGGGCAGCTCCTGTATGAAGTCATCAATAGCATTAGGAGTAATGACAAACTGTCCATCGGGTTTGTTCCAGTCGCTGGCCACCTTGGCGAGAAATTTATTAGGAGCGATGCCTGCAGAGGCCGTCAGGTCCTGTTCCTTGCGTATGGTATTTCTGATGTCCTGTGCAATAAGGGTGGCGCTACCCAGGCCGCTGACGTCGAGGTAGGCCTCATCCAGAGAAAGGGGTTCGATGAGTGGTGTATAACGACGCAGGATATCGAATATTGCCTGCGAGACCTGCTTGTACAGGGCCATGTTTACGGACTGCAGGATTAACCCGGGACAACGTTGAAGGGCCGTACGCGTAGGCATGGCCGAATGAAGCCCGAATTGTCTGGCCTCATAATTACAGGTGGCCAGTACGCCACGCCTGTCGGCAGATCCACCAACGGCCAGGGGCCTTCCCCTTAATTCCGGATGCTCGCGTTCTTCGATGGCTGCGAAGAAACAGTCCATATCAATATGGATGATCTTCCTGTTGGCAGACTCCTGGGGCATACCGGGAGAACAGGTTTATAATGCCTCCCACTCGGCGGGTGTGTAGGCCTTTATTGTCAGGGCGTGAATAACACCACTGGTGATATGTTCATTCAGTAAGGCGTAAACCAGTTGATGTTTTTTGACCAGGCTGAGACCTTCAAAGGCATCACTGATGATCGTGGCTTCATACTTGTTGCCATCCGCAGTCACCGTGGCCTTGCTGTTCTCAATACCTGATTCGATGATTTTTACGATGTCTTCCGGGTTCATGATTGGGTTCCTGAGAAATGGGAGGCGAGAGCATACACTAGTTGGATTGCTCATCTGAAGGAATATTGAGCTCCAGTACAATGGCTTCATGGTCCAGGCCCAGGTAGGACTCAATGGCGGGCATCTGTTCCTGGATCAGGTCGCTGATTTCAGGCGAATAAAGCCTGTTGCGATCGGTGCCTTCTATCCATCCATAGAGTGAGGTCTTCAGGTCCTCCGAGCTACGCACGTGTAGCTGAATATCATGAACCAGTCTCTGGTACTCAGGTAAGGTGGGATTCAGTTCCAACGCGGCAAAGACTTTATTCAGGGCGTGCAGCATATCCTGGGCCCGGGCGCCCAATCCCAGGGTCTGTGGGGTGATGGGTAATCGATTGCTGTCGCCCTCATCCTCTATCCAGATTCTGAAGCTACTCTGTTGCAGGCTGTGATAAAGCGGTTCTTCTGAGATGAGGAAGAGCATCAGGTTGGCGGGGTTGGCGGTCAGGGTCAGATCGGCATAGTTCCAGTTGCGAGATTGTATGAAATCGGCAAGCCGCAGATGATGAACAAAACGCGCGTACTGTAACTGGTCCAGAATCAAGATGGTCTTTTCGCCCTCACTGAGGGCGCAGGCCTCGGAGATCACCTGATCAATGGCCTCGACAGGTTTTTCCCCGGGGCTTTCGTCATCGGAAACCGGCATGCGCACGGGTTGTGGTAGTTCTTGCTGATCATGAAACTCGTGATACAGCACATGGTGATATCCCAGGGCGTGGGCCAGGGCATGGGCGAAGGCCGTCTTGCGTCTGCCGGGGCGGCCTTCTACATTAAGACAGCGGATATGCTCAACCTGTGCGGCCATCAGGCATTGGACCGGATAGTCGAAATTCTGGTTGGCTATAAAGCCATATTCTGCTAGTCGTTGTTTCAGGCTCTTCATGGGCTAGGTCAATGTGGAATTCAGTCGCTTATTATATTCAGAATCTTCATGGAGGGCTCATTGAGCCTGGGATCATCGTTAAATCCTGCCACCATCAGTACGGGCGTACCGCGTGGCTTGAGGCAATGACCATGGGCTAAATGCGAGAGCAGATGATGCCAGTTATGGATCAACTGGATATCCGCAAAAACCGGGATGATGCCCCAGTGCAGGCAGAAACGACGTGCCAGACCGGGATTGCCACTGACACCCATGATCGGGGCCAGGGGGCGCTTGGCAGCAATGACCTGAACCGTGGTGCCCGAATGCGTGGGTACGATGATGGCCTGTAGATTCAGGTCCTTGACCAGTGAGACGGCTGCGGTACTGATGGCCTCACGTGTCTGCAGGGTATCCTTAAGCGGTTTGCCGTGATTCTCCTGAATAAACCGACCTGAATGATGGGCATAGGCCTCAATCTCGCGAAGGACCCGGTCCATTTCTCTGACGGTGTGTACCGGATAGGCACCGACGGCGGTCTCACCTGACAGCATGACGGCATCGGTGCTGGCCCTGGCGGCGTTGGCCACATCGGCCACCTCGGCGCGCGTGGCACGGGGGCTGTGAATCATGGAGTCCATCATCTGCGTGGCAACGATGACGGGTTTATTCAGTTTTCTGGCCCTTCTGATGAGTTCCTCCTGGATCAGGGGAACCTTTTCGGCCTCGAATTCGATACCCAGGTCACCACGGGCCACCATGATGCCGTAACTTATGGACAGGATCTCATCTATTTCGGTCAGGGCTTCAGGTTTTTCGATCTTGGCGATGACCGGGATATTAAAATTCTGTCGTTTTTGATAGCGCAGCAGTTTTTTTACGTCTTCAGCATGTCTGACAAAACTCAGGGCCAGAAAATCGGCATCCAGTTCTATCGCCAGGTTGACGTCCTGCTTGTCTTTGGCCGTGAGCGAAGGGGCGCTGATAGCCGTGTCCGGTAGATTAATCCCTTTTTTATCACTGAGCTTTCCACCATAAATTATGCTGCAATGGATCTCGCTCTTGTCGATAGACCGGACCTTAAGCTCCATCTGACCGTCGTCGAGGAGTATGCGTTCTCCGGGTTTGACGTCTTTGTGCAGGCTGCGATACTGGCAGGGGATGAGTCCCTTATCGCCGTCGACCTTACGTGTGGTAATGATGACTTCTTCGCCGGCCTTTAAATCGATAGCACCTTCCTTGAAATGCCCGGTTCGGATCTTCGGGCCACAGAGGTCCATCAGGATGGCCACCGTTTTTTTCTCCAGCTTGGAGGCCCTGCGGATGTAGTCTGCAAGCTGGCGAATCTGATCGGCCTCGCCGTGCGACATATTCAGTCGAAATACATCAACGCCAGCGGCAATCAATTCACGGATGGTTTTTAAGGCGGAGGTGGCCGGCCCCAGGGTGGCTACGATCTTGGTCCGGCGTAATTGGAGCTTTCTAGGTGAAACGTCATCAATCAGATTGGTCATCAGGACTCACCGAAGACGGTAGTTGCTGTTAAGAATCGATATAACCGATATCGCCAATTACACGTGGCTGGCCTGTAGATTCAAGTATGTTGAACCACAACTCTCCTTTCGGATTGACCTGTCGAGAATGTCCATGCAGGGCACGGATCGGTACATGCGTCATCTGGCCATGCCAGAAGCCGATTAACAGGCCACCTTTTCCGGCCATGGCGGCATGCACGGCATTCCGCGCGAGTCGCTGACAATAGAGTTGATCCGTGGCATTGGCAGCTGCAGAGCGAATCAGGTAGCTAGGGTCGATGTACTTAATCGAGGCGTTAATATTTTGACTTTTAAAATGGGTCTTTAAGCGGTCGCGAACATAGGCGCCGATGTCACCGAGTTTCTTGTTGCCTGAGGCATCGGTCTCTCGATCGGGGCCTTCAAAATAATATTGTCCTGCGCCCTCGGCCAGCACGATAACAGCATCACCACGGCCCTGTAGGCGCTGTTCCACTAATTCAAACAGGCCACCTTTGCCTTCCAGTGAAAAAGGCACCTCTGGAATAATACAAAAATTGGCATGGCCTGAAGACAAAGAAGCAGAAGCGGCAATATATCCGGAGTAACGGCCCATAAGTTTGACGATGCCTATTCCATTGGGTGCGCCCCAGGCCTCTACCTGTGCCGCATTGATAGAGTCGGTGGCAATGCTGACTGCGGTATCAAAACCAAATGTGCGACGAACAAAGGGAATGTCATTATCAATGGTCTTGGGAATTCCAATCACGCTAATATCCAGGCCTCTTTTCTGGACCTCCTCCCAGATTGCACCAGCGCCTCGCATGGTGCCGTCTCCGCCTATCGTGAACAACATGTTGACACCCATGCGTTCAAGGTTGTCTACGATCTCGGTTGTGGGAGGGGTGCCTCGTGATGATCCCAGCACGGTGCCCCCCTTGCTATGGATATCCGATACATCACTAGGGGTCAGCTTCAGGGGGTCCAGGCCTTCATCCCCCAGGCCCTGATAGCCGAATCGTATGCCAAGAATTTCCTTACATTGATAACTGAACCAGAGCTGCAGGACCAGTCCCCGGATAACGGCATTAAGCCCCGGGCACAGACCACCGCAGGTGACGATCGCGGCACGTACCTGTTCGGGCTGAAAAAAAATGTTCTTTCTGGGGCCGGCCAGCTCAAAGCCATCTGGAAGTATCTGGTCTTGAACACATTCACTCAGGGCGCTGTAATGAGGATTAAACAACAGACGTTCCTCTTCAGAAACGTAGTTGAATTCACCTTTTTGGCCGATCGGATTGGGGAAAGAAGTAGAACCGAGTTGTTCTATCTCAAATTGAGAGCTTGTCATGTGCCCTGTGACTCACAGGTTAAAAGAATACGCTAATAGTATCAGTCCTTTTCCCACATGGGGAGAGGATAAGGATGCTAATTCAGCTGTTATTTAATCTGTTGGGAGGCTGGCGCCAATCTGCGGGAAATGAGGTGAGAACTGGTTGATCCATTCATTGGCGGCATGGCGGGCATTCAGCGTGCGCCCTTCTGCCAGTTGCCGACGAAGGTAGTGTTCAATATGACAGAGTTGTTCGACCATTCGTGCACGATAGGCCTCTTCAGAGTTTTCGAAAATCAGGCCTAGTTGAATTAACTGATTGGGTGTATGTTTCGTCCAGATGACGCGACCTCTGAAGGTGACGGGTCTGTCCTGTATCGTGGTCTCAATCTCTATCATCGATCCGGGGTCGATGGGCTCGGTGACCGAAACCTTGACACCTCCGGAGACCCGGTAGCGTCGTGCATTGAAATTATATGTGGGCTTTTGCAGGCATCTCAGGGCAATGGGCTGGTCATCTGGATGGATAATGAAATCATCAGCATCAATGAAAACCATTCATCTCTACCTCTCATAGTAACCGGCATTAGGTTCTGATTAACTTAGCGGCAGTAAAACCACAATCTTTATATGTATTGGGTGGCTTTTGAGCAATTCTAGGTCAATATATTAATAATACAAGGAATTATGGAAAAAATATAAGGTGAAATATGTGAATATGTTAATAACTGTTTGTAAATTAAAAAGAATATAGTAATTAATTTTTAGACTGGTTTTCCATGATCCAGTTGTCGGGTACTAAAAAACCCCGTTCTGACTCGTAGCCTTCCTTCAAGCCGGCAATGCAAACTGGCTGGCTGAAGACACGCTCAAAGAGTCCATTCTGGGAGAGCATTAATCTCAGCTCATCATGCGAGAGTGGGGTAATGACATCGTTTGGGGTCAGGGGAGACAGCCAGTCTGACTTGTCCACGATCACCCAAAGCAGCTCGCTGGTTTTTTGATAATCAAGAAATTGTTCTATCGATGCCCACCAGCCCCTTAGATGGCCCGGATTGAGCCAGGTTGGTGGCTCAGGCTCATGTTGCTGTGCAGATAGGGGGTGGAATAAACGGCCCTTCATGATGCCCAGTGAGTCGTCAATGCTCATGCCCTGTTCATTGAGCCATTTCTGAGCGGTGGAAGATCGAGTTAATTCCAGCTGCCTTTCCATGCTTGTTTTCTTGTATGAGAGTTGATCGCTGGGATTCGGGCCAATCCAGGTTTGCTCATTCTGTGCGGTCTGAAAGCCCAGGTAGAATTTAACGGCAACTTCCAGATGCAGGGTTTGATCAAGCTTCTTATCACGTACCAGAAAGTCCAGTTCACCCAGGGTTTTGCCCTGCTCTCTGAGGGGGACATTTCTCGCCAGTAGCTCATAACGATGACTTATTTCAAAGGCGTGAGCGATTAGTGTCTCGAATATACGCCCCAGGCGACGGTCCTTGTCATGGGTAATCCTTTGCACCAGTGTAGAGGGGTCTTCATCGAGTCCTCCCAGTGGCTCAAACAGTTCGAGTATCAGTTCGTCAAACCAGTAGTTGGATACCCAGGGGGTGCCTGTTGGGCTTGCAGTGATGAGGGGAGGTGAGCAGAGTGACCAGAGCAGGTCCCGTACTATCTTGTGACGATACAGCGAGATGTCACTTTGCGTGCAGGCCCTGGCAGGATTGAGGCTCACTGCTTGTCGAAATCCTCTGGTGAAACAAAATTGATCTTGGTCTCCGGCACGAATTCCTTGTCAAAGATCAGGTCGATACCCTGTCGATCATCGACATTGCTGATCTTGACCTGTTTCAGGTCGGGAAGGCGGGTTGCCAACCAGGAGCAGGCGGCTGCTGCCGTTGCTTCATTTTCATCGATCACGGCCCTGGCCAGGATCTGGGCGACGTAAAGTGCTTTTTTCTGGAAATCCGGGTGTGGAATAAACTCATCTCCCAGATTGATTCCCTGGTCCATTTCCATATCCATTCTATCCAGATACTGCTGTTGATGATCGGGGAGCTGTTGTGAGCGATCGTATTCCAGTTGAGATTCGCCGCCCATGTGTATAACCAGTCTGTCAGTCATGCCTTAATTCCATAGTAAGTGTAGGGGTAAATGATCGATTTGAAAAGGGATCATAGAGAAAAAGCAGGCAACAAAAAAGCCGCGTGAAACGCGGCTTTTTGGAGTACCGGAGGTACTCAATAAACCTGGTAAGAGGCTTATTTTGCAGGAGCTGCAGGGGCCTGAGGAGCTGCAGGGGCCTGAGGCGCATAGCCGTAAGGGGCAGGCGGGTAGCCGTAGCCAGGACCGTAGCCATAAGGCGCACCGTAGTAACCAGGGCCACCGTAGTAACCGCGGTTGCCATAATAATCACCATAGTAATCGTTGTAACCATGACCACGGCCATAGCCACGGCCAGTGCCACGGCCTTTACCGCGACCACTGAAGCTCATGTTGAAATCGGTGTCACCCGCCATGTCATTCCAGAGATCACCATAACCGTCACCGTAACCACGGTTGTCATAACGGTTGCCGTAGCGGTTGCCACCCCAGCCATCATCGTCAAAAGGACCCCACCACGCCTGGGCAGAAGTCATGGTCATTGCAGCGGCACCTAGAATGGCAGCAGTTGTTGCTACTTTTTTCAGCATTTTCATTAGTGTAACCCTCCAGGGTTCAGTTGAGAGACTCAAAAATTAAAGACTAATTTCCGGCAAAAGCAAATATTAGCCCTACTGGCATCTTGTATTATGCGCCATGTACGAAAGTAGTATATTAGAATAATGTAATATATACAAGTCCCTTTATATGGTTGGGTTTATCCGGGTGACCTCAGTCTTTGATGAAAGGATTAATGGGTATAACCGCATTTATATAAAGCTGAGACTGATAAGTTATTGATCATAATGCTAATGTTGTGGGCTGTTCGTTATGCTTAAGGTGGGGGCTGAATACAGTTATGATCAGTCTTTTGTGTTGGGGTTTAAGGGTTTTTTTATGATGACACGAGGCGCAGTATGACGTTTGATTTGCACTTAAATGACCAGTTCCG
>JANTGN010000054.1 GCA_024762895.1 Thiotrichales bacterium | reverse complement strand
ACCATGGGACGTGCGGGGTTATCCAGTGCCTTGCCAAGGGCATCCAGCTCACCAGCCAGAAGGGGACCCGCACAGGCGACCGGTGCAAACTTGCCAACACCATGGGTAGAGGCCTGGGCACGATGGGCAGTGCCAAAGGCATCCATGACATAGACATCACATAGAGCTGCGTATTGCCTGGAGAGGGTCTCGTCGTCCTTTTTCTCACCCGCATTGAATCGTACATTTTCAAGCAGGACGACATCACCATCATTCATATCAATTGTCTGTCCCAGATAGTCCTTAACCAGCCTGACGTCCTTACCCAGAAGATTCGACATATGATCGGCAACCGGCTGGAGTGAAAACTCATCCGCAGGCTCACCCTCGGTAGGACGGCCCAGGTGAGACATAATCATGACTTTCGCACCGGCATTCATCGCATGCTCAATTGTTGGCAGGCTGGCACGAATACGCTTGTCGCTGCTTACCTTGCCATCTTTGAGGGGGACATTCAGATCCTGACGAATCAGTACACGTTTACCAGCCAGGTCCAGATCAGTCATCTTGATTACAGACATAACATCCACTCCCAATAAAATTAAATTTAAAAACTATTTGGCAAACGCCTGGTTTGGCAAATAATTCTTACAAAGGTTTTAAAACCAGAAACATCAGGTGGGAGATTCCGGGGTAGAGAATATTCTCTGCCCCGGACTCCTCTTAACTCAGCAACAATCAGTTGGCCGCAACGTGCTCAACAAAACGCAGCATGTTGCAGGTGTAGCCATACTCATTGTCGTACCAGCTCACCAGCTTGACGAAGGTGCCATCCAGGGCGATACCCGCTCCGGCATCGAAGATAGATGAGAAACCAACACCACGAAAATCGGTAGAGACCACCTTGTCGTCGGTGTAGCCCAGGGTCTTGCTCATGTCGCCGTTTTCTGAGGCATCCTTCATGGCTGCACAGATGTCTTCATAAGAAGCATCGCTGTTCAGCTCAACGGTCAGGTCAACCACAGAAACATCAGAAGTAGGTACACGGAAGGCCATGCCAGTCAGCTTGCCGTTCAGCTCTGGAAGAACAACACCTACGGCCTTGGCAGCACCGGTAGAAGAAGGAATGATGTTTTCCAGAATACCACGGCCACCGCGCCAGTCTTTCATTGAAGGACCGTCAACGGTCTTCTGGGTAGCAGTTGCAGCATGAACAGTGGTCATCAGGCCACGCTTAATGCCCCACTTGTCATTGATGACCTTGGCAATAGGCGCCAGGCAGTTGGTAGTACATGAAGCCGCAGAAACAATGTTCTGACCCGCATAGGTATCGTGGTTAACGCCATAGACGAACATAGGGGTGGTGTCCTTGGAAGGTGCAGACATCACAACCTTCTTGGCACCCGCTTCGATGTGCTTCTGACAGGTTTCATCAGTCAGGAAGAAACCTGTACATTCGATAACCAGATCAGCACCGATTTCATTCCACTTCAGGTTCGCAGGATCTCGTTCTGCAGTCAGACGAATGGTCTTGCCATTGACGATCAGGTTATTGCCATCGACTGCCACGTCACCATCAAAACGGCCGTGTACAGAGTCATATTTCAGCATGTAAGCCAGATAATCAGCATCCAGCAGATCGTTGATACCTACTACCTCAATGTCAGAAAAATCTTTAGCAATTGCGCGGAAAGCCATACGGCCAATTCGGCCAAAGCCATTGATACCGACTTTAATAGTCATACTAATCTCCCGTTAGATATTTGAGATTGATCTTAAAATGCGGATTAGGCCAGAACGCCTTCGGCGACCTTGACGACATTGTCCACAGTAAATCCGAATTCTTTAAACAGGTCACCCGCAGGGGCAGACTCACCAAAACGGTCCAGACCTACAACAGCGCCCTCAAGACCTACATAGGAGTGCCAGAAGCCGGTCACACCTGCTTCAATGGCAACACGGGCCCTAACGGCAGAAGGCAGAACCGCTTCACGGTAGGCCTCATCCTGAGCATCGAAGGTGTTAGTGCAGGGCATAGAGACTACACGAACATTCTTACCTGAGGCACTTAGCGCCTCGGCAGCCTCCATCGCCAGACCTACCTCGGAACCGGTCGCAACCAGGATCAGTTCGGGCGTGCCGTTGCTATCTTTAAGGATGTAGCCACCGCGTGCGATGCTGGCTATCTGTTCAGGAGTACGCTCCTGGAAAGGCAGACCTTGACGTGACAGGATTAGACTGGTGGGACCATTTTTCTTTTCAATCGCGGCCTTCCAGGCTACAGCCGTCTCGACGGTATCGCAGGGACGCCAGACGCTCATATTAGGAATCATGCGCAGGGTGGCCGTCTGCTCAACGGGCTGATGGGTAGGACCATCTTCACCCAGACCAATGGAGTCATGGGTAAACACCTCGATATGCTGAATCTTCATCAGCGCAGCCATACGCAGGGCATTACGTGCATACTCAGAGAACATCAGGAAGGTTGCACCATAAGGTACGAAGCCCTTGTGCAGGGCAATACCGTTCACGATTGCAGCCATACCGAATTCACGCACACCATAGTTAATGTAGTTTGCGTCAGGGGTTTGCTTACGCATGGGTACGGAACCAGACCAGAGGGTCAGGTTGGAACCTGCCAGATCGGCAGAGCCCCCCATCAATTCGGGCAGTGCTGCTGCATAACCCTCAATCGAGTTCTGAGAAGCCTTGCGTGAAGCAATGGTCTCTGCCTTCTCTACTGTGGACTGTATAAAGGCACTCGCCTTTTCCTGCCAGTCGGAAGGCAACTCGCCCGACATGCGGCGCTCGTATTCAGTAGCCAGATCGGCATGCTCGGCCTTATAGGCAGCGAATTTTTCGTTCCACTCAGCCTCGGCAGCAGCACCTTTTTCTTTGGCGTCCCAACCGGCATAGATGTCGTCAGGTATCTCAAAGGGACCATATCCCCAACCCAGACGCTCTTTGGTCAGCGCAATTTCATCCTCTCCCAGAGGAGCGCCATGACACTCTTCCTTGCCTTCTTTATTGGGCGATCCAAAACCGATAATAGTCTTACATATAATGATGCTGGGCTTGTCACCTACGTTCCTGGCTTCAACAACGGCCTTTTGAATGGCATCGGCATCATGTCCATCCACACCGGCAATCACATGCCAGCCATAGGCACCGAAGCGCTTGGCGGTATCATCGGTAAACCAGCCCTCAACCTCACCATCGATAGAGATGTTGTTGTCATCATAGAAAGCGATCAGCTTACCCAGCCCCAGGGTACCCGCCAGGGAGCAGGCCTCATGGGAGATACCTTCCATCAGACAGCCATCACCGAGGAAGACATAGGTATTGTGATCGACGATGTCATGTCCGGGGCGGTTGAAATGGGCAGCCAGGGCCTTTTCAGCGATCGCCATGCCGACCCCATTGGTAATGCCCTGCCCCAGAGGCCCTGTTGTAGTCTCAATTCCCGGGGCATAACCATACTCAGGATGACCAGGAGTCTTGGAGTGCAACTGACGGAATTGCTTCAGGTCATCCATCGACAGGCCATAGCCGGTTAGATGTAAGACTGAATACGGCAGCATGGAACCATGGCCATTAGACATGATGAAACGATCACGATCAGCCCAGTCCGGATTACCCGGGTTATGCTTCATGAAATCGTTCCACAGAACCTCAGCGATATCGGCCATACCCATTGGGGCGCCAGGATGGCCTGATTTAGCCTTCTGAACGGCGTCCATGCTCAGGGCACGGATGGCATTCGCAAGATCTCTACGAGATGGCATGGATTTACTCCTCTGCAAGTTTAAATCTGTTAGGCCCCAAGTACTCTCAAAGTCAACCAGACCCTGAGATTCGCCTATGACTTCCTGCGTATTTCCAGATCATTACGGCAGGATCCCCCCACGGCGCGGGCGCATATAAGGGCGGGTATTTTCCCTGACTTACCTAACGGTAGCAATAGCAAAGTCAGAAAAACTGCCAGATAAGCCCCGCCCGGTCGCTTTAGGCACGGGCAGAAAGCACCATTTCCATTACCCTAAAATACCTTGAACAAAGGAAAATATATGGATACACTCGAACGAGGGTATGGATATAAAGTTATTCCATAAATAACTAATATAAACAGGTTGTTAAAATTATGGAAACCAGCGTCATTGCAAGATCAGTTAAGACTTTAGTTCTAAGTTTTATACTATTTATCACCTCAGCCCAGGCATCTCACTCAGCCGCATTACGCATGGTGGTACAACCCATCATGACCCCAGCCAAAACAGCCAAGGCCTACCAGCCGCTGGTCGATTACCTGCGTCAGGCGACAGGACAGGACATAGAACTAGTCACTGCCAGAAATTTTTTCACCTTCTGGGAGAGCATGAAAAAAGAAGATACTTATGACCTCGTCCTGAGTGCCGCCCACCTGAGCGACTACCTCATTGAACGCATGGAATATCAACCCCTGGCCAGACTGCCCGACCAGGTCAGCTTCAGCCTGGTTACCGGGCAGGAAACGTTGATCTTTTCACCCGGGGAACTGATTGGTCAGAAGGTAGCTACCATGGGATCACCGAGTATGGGGGCGGTTAAACTGGCGGAACTTTTCCCCAACCCCCTGCGACAACCGGTTATCATCGAGGTACCCAATAGCCAGGCGGCCGTTGAAAAACTGCAGTCGGGCAAGGCCGTTGCAGCCATCATACCTTCGCCACTCGTACAACAATATCCAGACCTGAACACAGTTTCGACCACGGAATTGACACCGCACATGTGCATCACCGCTTCCCCGAAAGTACCACCAGAAGTACAGAAGACCCTGATTCAGGCACTGACTCAGGCCTCGCAAACACCCAAGGGACAGGCCATGCTCAAGATACTGAACCTCCCAGGCTTTGAGCCCGCTACGACTAAACTGTATAGCGGCTATTCACGACTCCTTGAGGGCGTCTGGGGGTACTGACGCCTCAATTTATGTCTTAACAACTGCTGAAATCGCCTGCTGATATCGCATCCTCACGCGCAATTCGCTAGAATGCCGAGCCTTTATGAAAACAACTAGGGACATGGGGATGATTGAAAACTATCTGTTCACCTCTGAATCAGTATCTGAGGGACATCCGGACAAGATGGCCGACCAGGTATCTGATGCGGTACTTGACGCCATCCTGGAGCAGGACAAACACGCACGCGTTGCCTGTGAAACCATGGTCAAAACCGGGGTTGCCATCATTGCCGGCGAGGTAACTACCTCGGCCTGGGTAGACCTGGAAGACATCGTCCGAAATGTCATCACTGATATCGGCTATGACAGTTCCGATGTCGGCTTCGACGGCAATACATGCGCGGTACTGAATGCAATCGGTAAACAGTCCACCGACATCGCCATGGGCGTCGATCGCGAAATCGACGAAGACCAGGGTGCTGGAGACCAGGGCCTGATGTTCGGTTATGCCACGAATGAGACTGAAGTCCTCATGCCTGCCGCCATCACCTACGCCCATCGCCTGGTGGAGCGCCAGGCCGAGATGCGAAAGACCCATGTACTGCCCTGGTTACGTCCGGACGCCAAGAGCCAGGTCACCTTTCGTTACGAAAACGGCAAGGTTGCCGGCATCGATGCCGTGGTGTTATCCACCCAGCATGACCCGGATATCGATACCGACCACCTGCGCGAGGCGGTGATGGAAAGCATCCTCAAACCGGTACTGCCCGAACAGTGGCTACACAGCGAGACCAAATACCACATCAACCCAACTGGCCAGTTCATCATTGGTGGACCGCTGGGTGACTGCGGCCTGACTGGACGAAAGATCATTGTTGACACCTACGGGGGTGCATCCCGTCATGGTGGTGGCGCCTTCTCTGGCAAGGACCCCTCCAAGGTTGACCGCTCCGCCGCCTATGCCGGGCGTTATGTGGCCAAGAACATTGTGGCCGCTGGCCTGGCAGATCGTTGCGAGATCCAGGTTTCCTATGCTATCGGTGTCGCCGAACCCACTTCGATCAGCATCGAGACCTTCGGAACTAATCACGTTGATGAAGATCTGATTATCCGTCTGGTGCGTGAACACTTTGATCTGCGTCCCTATGGCATCGTGAAAATGCTGGACCTGATCCGCCCGATCTACCGCAAGACTGCGGCCTATGGTCACTTCGGCCGCGAAGAGCCTGAATTCACCTGGGAGACCACCGATAAGGCCGAGGCCCTGAGGGAAGCGGCAGGCCTGTAATTAATACCTTGGAAGCTGGAAATATTTCCAGCTTCCGCTATAGTTTCCCTCTTAACTGCTCTACCTGAGGAGCGCTGCAGCGGTAACCCGTCAGGCTCAGGCAAGACAGTTAGCATTTACAAAACGGCGCTCATTCATCTTATTAACTTAAGGAGAATGAACCATGAGCGCTGCTACTTTGCCGTTCACCGATTATAAAGTTGCCGATATCTCCCTGGCCGAATGGGGTCGCAAGGAGATAAAGATCGCAGAAACCGAGATGCCCGGACTGATGGCCCTACGCGAAGAGTATGGCCAGGAAAAACCCCTGAAAGGGGCTCGAATTTCCGGCAGCCTGCACATGACCATCCAGACAGCCGTGCTGATAGAAACCCTGGTTGAACTAGGTGCAGAGGTACGCTGGGCTTCATGCAACATCTTCTCTACCCAGGATCAGGCGGCCGCAGCCATAGCCGCTGCCGGTATCCCCGTATTTGCCTGGAAGGGTGAAACCATTGAGGAATACTGGTGGTGTACTGAACAGATGCTAACCTGGCCCAATGGCGAACAGCCCAACATGATCCTGGATGACGGTGGTGACGCCACCCTGCTGGTACACAAAGGCGCCGAGTTTGAAAAATCTGGCCAGATCCCTGAGACCAAGCCTGACGACAATGAAGAATGGGCAGCCATTCTCGAGGTCTTACGCCAGACTGCCAAGACCCAGCCAGGCAAGTGGCAGACCATAGTCGACAGCGTAAAAGGCGTGACTGAAGAGACCACAACTGGCGTCCATCGCCTCTACCAGATGCAGGAAGCCGGCGAACTCATGTTCCCTGCCATGAACGTCAACGATTCCGTCACCAAGAGTAAATTCGACAATCTCTATGGTTGTCGTGAATCGCTGCTGGACGGTATCAAGCGTGCCACCGATGTCATGATAGCTGGCAAGATCTGTGTCGTTCTGGGTTATGGCGATGTCGGCAAGGGCTGCGCCCAGGCATTCCGTGGCATGGGGGCTACCGTCTGGGTCACCGAGATCGACCCCATCTGTGCCCTGCAGGCCGCGATGGAAGGTTATCGCGTCGTAGAAATGGACGAGATCGCCGATCAGGGTGATATCTTTGTGACCACCACCGGCAATATTAATGTCATTGATCATGACCATATGGCCGCTATGAAGAATGAGGCCATTGTCTGCAATATTGGTCACTTCGATTCAGAGATTAATATCGCCTCACTGGAGCAGTACGAGTGGGAAGAGATCAAGCCGCAGGTCGATCACGTTATATTCCCTGATGGCAAGCGGATTATCATCCTTGCCAAGGGCCGTCTGGTGAATCTCGGCTGTGCAACCGGTCACCCCAGTTTTGTTATGTCGGCCTCCTTCACCAACCAGGTCATGGCCCAGATTGAATTCTTTATTCGCGGAGAAGACTACGAGAATAAGGTCTACGTCCTGCCAAAACATCTGGATGAAAAGGTTGCTCGCCTGCACCTGGCCAAGATAGGTGCTCAACTGACTGAACTAACCCAGACCCAGGCCGACTATATCAACGTCCCAGTTGATGGTCCCTACAAGCCAGATCATTACCGCTATTAAACCAAGGAGCCCCGGTTTAAACCGGGGCATTACCCGCCATGAGTGATAATCAGCTGACATTCAGTTTCGAGTTCTTCCCTCCCAAGACCCAGGAAGGCATGGATAAACTGATCAAGGTACAGGGCGAACTCACCGGACTTAATCCTGAGTTTTATTCCGTGACCTTTGGTGCCGGTGGAACGACAAGAGAACGCACCCTGGATACCGTGCTTAAACTTAAGCAAACCTCTGGCGTTGAATGTGCCCCACATCTCTCCTGTATTGGATCCTCAAAGGAAAGCCTGCTAGAGATCTTGCAGACCTACAGGGAAAATGGAATTTCTCGCCTGGTTGCCCTGCGTGGAGACATGCCTTCAGGCATGCGTGAACCGGGTGAATTCAGTTATGCCAACGAACTGGTGAGTTTCATCAGGGAGCAATCCGGAGATCATTTTCATATTGAAGTAGCCGCCTATCCCGAGTTTCATCCACAGGCCAAAAGCGCAATGGATGATCTGAAAAACTTCAAGCGCAAGATTGATGCCGGGGCAAATTCTGCCATCACCCAGTATTTCTACAATCCGGATGCCTATATTCGTTTTGTTGAAAGTTGCCAGGAATTGGGTATCAATGCACCTATCGTCCCCGGCATTATGCCGATTAATAACTATGTTCAGCTGGCTCGCTTCTCCGATGCCTGTGGCGCCGAGATACCCCGTTGGTTACGTAAACGACTGGAGTCCTATGGCGACGACCTGGACTCGATTCGCGCCTATGGCATTGATGTCGTCAGTCACCTGTGTCAGCAATTGCTGGAAGCCGGTGCTCCTGGTCTGCACTTTTACACGATGAATCAGTCCGCTGCCGTGCTGGCGATCTGGAACAATATCCATCCGGAGCCCTAAGCCCCGTGCGCATGAACCGCGTTTTTCATGATGGCCCGCTTAAAGCGGGCCAACTTGTCTCCCTGACAGAATCCAGCGCCCACCACCTCCGGACCGTACTGCGGATAAAAGCAGGTCAGGAGATTGTGTTGTTTAATGGGCTGGGCGGTGAATACCTCGCTCGAATACATAAACTGGAGAAGAAATTATTAACCGTAGAAGTCCTCAGGCATGAGGATATCGACCGAGAATCTTCCCTCAACATTACCCTGGTCCAGGGCATCTCCAAGGGCCAGAGAATGGACTACAGCATCCAAAAGGCCGTAGAGTTAGGCGCCAATGCTATCCAGCCCATCATCACAGAACGTTGCACCATACGCCAGAAGGGAGACAGGGTTGAACGAAAAGGGGTGCACTGGGCAGGTATTATCCGCAGCGCCTCGGAACAGTCTGGTAGAACCCATCTGCCGCAACTCCTGGAAACACTGCCGTTGAGGGATTACCTTAAAAACACAGCCAATACGGTGCTCAAACTGGTACTTGATCCACTGGCCCAGCATCACCTTGGCGACCTCAGTCTGCAACATCAGCAAATAGACTTATTGGTTGGGCCAGAGGGTGGGCTTACTGAGCATGAAAAACAGGCCGCCTGCGAAGCTGGATTCAAGTCTATCAGCCTGGGACCGCGCATCCTTCGTACAGAAACAGCTGGCGCGGCCACCATTGCTGCCATACAGGCCCTTTGGGGGGATTTCTGAGAGATCTAGCAGTGATGACTAGAGCCGTTGTAACTGTTCACTAATGCGTTGTTCAAGCTTGGCACTGTTCAGTAAGACGGCCTCCTCGCCCTCTGCAAGCACGTTGAAGGCCACGATGCCACAGTCGCTGTCCTGGGTACCACCCATCAGCATATTGGCATCGGCCAGCTTGACCGGATGAGGAATACCACTCACTTCCACAGCATAATAACTTAAGCCCGGGATACCCTCGATCCCATACAGCACGACATAGCGACTGTCCTTGGTCATAGCACCTGATTCACGCCCACATAGCTCCTCCAGAGATATAACCGGGATCTGCTGTCCACGCCAGGTTATCACCCCCTTCAACCATGGCGCATCACCGCCCACCGCCTCGGGTGTTTCACGCGAAATCACCTCGGCAAGTCCGGTTTGTGGCACGATGAACTGCTGTTCATGCAAAGGCACGATAAGACTGTTAATAATTGGATTAGTGGCTGCCATGAGTCTTTAATTTAAAGTGAATCAACCAGCCTGTTCTTCAAGCAGACCGGTAATTTCTTCAAGCAATTCAGATTCCTGATAGGGCTTACCCAGGTACTTGTTAACCCCGATATTGATTGCTCGCTCCCGGTGTTTGGAACCGGTACGCGAGGTAATCATGATGATCGGTACTTCCTTCAGGCGGCTATCGTTACGTATATAGGTAGCTAATTCGTAACCATCCATACGCGGCATCTCGATATCCAGCAGCATGAGATCGGGGACCTCTTCCGCCAGTATCGAAACGGCATCCACTCCATCTTTTGCGGTAATGACATTGAAGTTATTTCGTTCGAGCATACGCGAGGTCACCTTACGAATGGTAATCGAATCATCCACCACCATCACCGTGGTCTGCTTAACCTCCTTGGCCTCGACCTCTTCGGCTGCCTCGGCAGCAGAGTAAACCAGCTTAACACCAGTACTCATACGTACCAGGGTAGGCACATCGAGAATGAGTACGACACGCCCATCACCCAGGATAGTCGCCCCGGAAATACCACGGACCTTACTGATCTGAGGGCCAACCGATTTCACCACGACTTCACGGCTACCCAGCAGTCCCTCAACCTGGAGCGCCAGTCGATGTCCACCCGAATGTACCAGCAGAACAGGGAACTTGATATCCGGATCATGCAAATTGGGCTGACTACCACCCAGCAGGGTGTTGAGATGTTTCAGGTCGTAATCATAGGCTGCGTATTCGATAACGGGATTCTTTTCATCATACCGCGTGGCCAGCTCACCACTGCCAATTCGTACGATACCTTCGATACTCGTCAGTGGTACGGCATAAAGGTCTTCGCCGGTCTGCACCAGCAAGGCCTGATTAATAGCCAGGGTAAACGGCAGGTTGATCTTAAACGAGGTACCCTTACCACGACTCGAACTAATCTGTAGCACACCACCCAGCTGTTTTATTTCGTTGTTGACCACATCCATGCCAACACCGCGACCCGATATCTGGCTCACCTCACCAGCCGTACTAAAGCCCGACTCGAGGATGAGCTGCATGGCATCTTCATCGGCCAGATCATCTTGCTCAGCAATCACACCCAGCTTCCTGGCCTTGGCCCGGACCTTATCCAGATCGATACCGGCTCCATCATCGTTGGCCTCGATCAGAATCTCAGAGCCTTCCCTGCGTACCGCAATCGTGATTTTTCCTGTGTCAGGCTTTCCTTTAGCCAGTCGTTCCTCAGGCGTCTCGATACCATGTGCTACCGAGTTACGAATCATATGTTCGAGGGGCGCAATCATATGGTCCAGTACCGACCGGTCCATATCACTATGCTCGCCAATAATCTCCAGCTCTACCTTCTTACCCAGTTCAGTGGCGGTCTGGCGCACGATCCTGCGTAGACGTGGGCCAATACCACTGAACTGGACCATGCGCGTACGCATCAGGCCTTCCTGCAAATCCGTACTGACACGGGACTGCTGTAACAACAGGGTTTCCGTATCACGAACCTGGTCCACCAGCAGCTCCTGGATACTCACCAGATCGTTCACACTCTCGGCCAGTGCACGTGACAACTGCTGAATACCGGAATATTTATCCATCTCCAGGGGATCGAAATCTTCACCCAGCTCTTCCGCTTCTCCGGCTTCCTTTTCCTGCTCAAAGTTGTGCAGAATCTGCGCATCCGTCTCCATTTCAAGACGACGCAGCTGCTCACGCAGACGCGCAACGGTCTGATCAAATTCACCCAGGTTAAAACCAAAGGTATTGACCTGCTGCTCCAGGCGAGAGTGATAGATATTCACCTCACCGGCGAAATTAACGAGGTTGTCGAGGAGGTCTGAACGCACCCTGACCACTTCCTGGCTGGCCACTTTCTGAGCCTTCTTTTTTTGCTCAGGTTCTTTCTCTGTGGGGACAAGGACCTCTTCAACGGCAGTCAGTTCGGGAAACGGCTCCACCAGTTCTTCGGTGGCCTTCAGGTCTTCAACAACGATTTGTTCTGCACTTAGATCCGGCTGATCGCTTAACTCCGGCTCAGCGATCGCAGGTTGCCCGGGTAACTCCGCGGATACCTCTATCGGCGTTCCTTCTACCGCCTGGGGAACAGAATCCGTCTGTTCTAAGGATTGCCCTGTTCGAAGACGGTCCAGCGCGCCGATTAACTCGGGCGCTGGATAGATGGGCTCTTGTTTTCTGGCCAATTCGACCATTTCGCTGAGCCTGTCGGTGGTTTGTCGCAGGGTTGTAAATATCTCCTTACCAGGTTGAACACCACCCTCAACAACCTTGATAATCAGGGATTCCACGGCATGACTGAGGTCTCCAATATTTCGGAAACCCGCCATTCGTGCCCCCCCTTTCAGGGTATGCAACTGTCTTTGTAGCTCGTTAACCGCCTCGCGATCAGAAGGGTCATCGGTCCACTGCTGCAGAGTACCGTCACTGGCATCCAGGATCTCTTCGGCCTCGTCGATAAAGATCTCGACCAGCTCTTCATCCTGATCGCTTACGTTATCGGGTTCACCCAGAGGCGCTGATGTAGCCACAGACTCGGCGACCTCGGTTTCCGCCACCCGCCCTTCGGCTGCCAGCTCCTGATTCTTTAAGGCATCTTCAGCCTCATTCATCAGCGTAACGATCTGCACCTTCATCTCAGGGGCATTCGGCACCTCCCTGAATGGATCGGCCAGGGATTCAAGCACCTGCTGGACATGATCAACCACAGCAGCCAGTAGAGGCTGTACCGTTGAGGGCATGGCATGCCCCAGTTCCTCGGTAGCCTTGGCATAACGCTCAAAGGGGGCGCAGAGTTCGAATATTTCAGGGACATCCGCGGTTCTTGCGCTCCCATTCAGGGTATGCATCGCACGAATGAAATCATGGCTGACCGGAATATCAGATTGGCTTGCGCTGGATTCTTCAGAGATCCCTCTCAGGGTTTCGAGATGGGCAGCGGCTTCCCTGCTAAAGATCTCAAGAAGCTCCGGATCGATACGACCTGCCTCTTCCCCCAGTACGGGCGCAACAAGCGTAGGCACCTCCGGCTCTTCCGCCTCCAGCTGCTCGGATATTTCTTCATCGGGTAGCGTTAAGGTCTCTGTCGAGAGCACGATATCTTCTGCGACGGGCTGTTCACTGACTTCTTCGCTCGTCTCTTCAAGCGGAATCAGATCTGCATCAGCGCTGAGAGTTACCTCGTCAACACCCGGTGCGTCCACCACCACCGTGGGGACCTCAAACTCTTCGCCCTCAGGCTCTTCCAGGACGACACTTTCTTCAAACGGGGACTCTTCTTCGGCCTCCTCGATAAAGGCATTCAGATCCTCTGCGGATTCCGCCTCATCAATTTGGCCCAGATACTTTTTTGCATAATCCGCCTTTGACATCGCATGTGCCTTAGCCATCAGGGCACAGATGTCGGTTGTTGGCTCGGTTCCCGACTTGATCTGTTCTACCAGTTGCGTCAGGGCATCCTGCGACTCGTTCATAATCGAAAAGATGTGTTCTTCTGCACGTATCGTATGATCGATGACTCGGTTCAGGAGGTCTTCGAAGGCCCAGGCAAATTCACCCAGCAGCTGGGCACCCACGAGACGACCACTTCCCTTCAGTGTATGAAAGGAGCGACGAATCGTGGTCAGGGCCTCCTCATCGGCCTGGTTATTTTTCCAACGCGGGAGATATTCATTAATTCGCTCTATCTCTTCCTCAGCCTCCTCGAGGAAGATCTCCATGATCTCATCATCCATTTCACCGACAATGGCCTGCAGATCCCTGAATTCATCCCCATTAGGCAGTGACTCTGCTGCAGCCGGAGCGACCGGTTCGGCGAGCTCTTCAGCTTTGGGGGCCGCGGCCTCCATTTCAGCCAGGTCAGGCATTGCAACCTGAACCGTCATGTCCTCCTTTTCTTCACCTTCTGGTGGCCGCTCATCCTCAAGCAACGAAATATCCAGCTTCTGGGTTTCGAGGGTCTCGTTACCCTCCTCCTTCGACTCCACCAGCTCGATGGGCGCACCCAGATCAAACATGTCCTCTTCGGATTCTACGGCCTGAACAGGTTCCGATTCATCCGCAGGAGCAGACTCGCTTAACTCCTCTTCAGGCATTTCCGGAAGTTCAAAATCCAGATCCAGCACATCCTCGGAAGGTGGCTGTGGCTGACCCAGCTCGACGGTTTCTGCTTCCTCGGTAGCGCGCTGTAACTCGACGGTCTCGGCATCCTCTATATCAAAGGCCACCGTTTCAAGAGTCAGGTCGGCATCCGCGCCATCGCCAATCTCCAGCACCTCGGTTTCTGGTGCTGCCGGCTCCTGGCTCTCTGCAAAATCAGGGATGTGTAATCGAGCGGCACTCTCCTCACCTACCTCAATGATCTGAATATGATCACCACGGTTTTCATCGAGAGACTCCAGGTACATCTCCACACTGGTGATGGCATCGGCCAATGCCTCAAGCTCATTGGATGGCGGCACGACGGCATCTTTGAGGACCTTGTTTGAAATATAACTGCTGATAGCATCAAGAATCGGGATGGCCCTTTCCATAGGAAGCATGGACATGGCGCCTTTGACCGATTCTAATAGTCCCGGCAGCTCCTGGAGCTG
>JANTGN010000053.1 GCA_024762895.1 Thiotrichales bacterium | reverse complement strand
CATGAGGACATCGTCTTTGCCAAGGTCGATACCGAGGCCCAGCAGCAACTGGCGGCTCAGTTTCAGATCCGTTCAATTCCTACCCTGATGATTTTCCGTGAAAAGGTCATCCTGTTTTCACAGCCGGGCATGCTGGGTGAGCAGCAGATGGAAGAACTGATCAAGCAGGTTCGTGATCTGGATATGGAAAAGGTCCATGCCGAGATTGCCGAACAACAGGCCGGTAACGATCAGGCCAGCTAATTCGATCGGATGGATAGTATGACTCAGGCCCCGTCTTGTCGGGGCCTTTTTTATGCTGGTTCGGCCCCTGAGGCAAATGACAATTGATAATGAGCTGATGACAGATACGCCTTTTTCTGGGTACGATCACGGTTAATCCTTTCTTTACAAAATACAGCCCATGATCTCAGTAATTAGCCAGATGGCAGCACTGATCCTCTGCGGTTTATTGTGGCGCCAGTTCAGTCCTGGAGGCCTGGATGGCGATGCCACGAGAAAGGTGCTGACCTCGGCCGTTTATTATCTGTTTCTTCCTGCCCTGGTTCTCAAGGTGCTGTGGCAGGCCCCACTGGGCATCAGCTCAGTCATGATCGCGGTTCTGGCGGCCACCGGGGTTATATTTTCCATGCTGGCAAGCTGGTCGATCTGTCGTAGCTGCCGGCACGAAAATCGGGTGACGGGAGCGGTCATTCTGGCGGCGGCGTTTCCCAACGCGACCTACCTGGGCCTGCCGGTCCTGGAGAGTATTTTTGGTGAGGCGGGTGGCAGTATTGCGATCCAGTATGACCTGTTTGCCTGCACCCCTCTGCTATTGACCTTGGGTGTCATGGTCGCCCGACATTTCGGTACGATTGAGTACAAGGGCAATGCATTCAGTGAATTGTTTTTTGTGCCTCCCCTGTGGGCCGCGGTCCTGGCCGTGGTCCTGAATACCCTGCAGGTCCCTTTCCCGGTCTGGCTGGATAGCTGGCTGGGTATGCTGGGAGGCACCGTGGTTCCCCTGATGCTCTTCGGTCTGGGCCTCGGCCTGAGGCTGGATACCTGGCGTCCCTCCTTTCTGCCCGTGCTGATTCCAATCATCCTGTTGCAATTAATACTGACCCCGGCCCTGGTCCTGATTCTGGGCCAGTCCTTCGGGCTGGAGGGTATGGCACTGACCGCAGTGGTGCTTGAGGCTGCGATGCCCAGCATGGTACTCGGTATCGTTTTCTGTGATCGATATGGTCTGGATACGTCGTTGTATGCGGCGGCGGTCACGGTCACGACGGCCCTGAGCCTGGTCACCCTGCCATTCTGGTATGGCTGGCTAACCTGATTGCTTGATGGGTATCAGGCTTTAGTAGCGACCATGCTGTTTTGAGATGTAATTACACATCTCCACGTACTGAAGGTTCATACGCCTGACAATGGCATGGGTTGCACGGATGATGCCGCGCATGACGCCATAAACCACCTGGGGGTGTTCATTGATCAGGCCTTCCAGTGCTGAGCGTTCCAGCGAGATCACCTCAGAATCTCCAATCGATAACAGACTGGCACTATGTGCAGTCCCGTCGACGAAACCCAGTTCGCCGACGATATCGCCCGTCTTAAACATCTGCAGGGTGACATGATCGCCCATGCCGGTATCCTTGACGGCCTCGAGACGTCCTTCGACGATGCCATAGAGGGTGTGGTCGGTCTCTCCTTCCTTGAGCAGGACATCACCATCCTTGAGCAGGCGATACTCACTGACACTCTTGAGGATCTCGCACTCGGCCTCGCTGAGGTTATCGGTAATGGACAGTTTCTGTACCTGGCTGCATTCAGGCTTTTTCATCGATCCTCCCACACCCATCTGATTGAGTGGTGATTAAAAGACTATTTATACCCCAATTATAGTCAGGAATATAAGCACCAAGGTTTATTCAATATGGTTGATCCACTACGATAGTATCTTGCGCGTAAGACCAAGGAGTCGTCCCATGAGAATTCTGCTCAGTCTTATTTTGTCCCTGCTGATGTCTACGACCCAGGCCCAGGTGATTGCCGGTGTTCAGATGCCGGATAGCGTCGAAGTTTCCGATATGAAACTCGTGCTGAATGGGGCTGGGCTGCGCAAGAAGTTTTTTGCTAAGGTGTATGCAGCCGGTCTGTATTTACCTGAACCCACAAGGGATGCGAATCGTATCATTGAACTGAACGAACCCAAACGTATCCTGATGCAGTTTATCTATGATGAGGTGAGTGCTAAAAAAATTACACGTGGCTGGACCGAAGGTTTTAAGAACAACAGCAGTATCGATCAAATGAAGGCCCTGGAGTCCAGGCTCGATCATTTCAATGCCCTGTTCGAGGATATGTATAAAGGGGATCGAGTCGTGATCGACTATGTGCCTGGTTTGGGCACTCGAGTCGAAATCAAGGACAAGGCCATGGGGATTATCCCGGGCGAGGATTTTATGCAGGCCTTGTTCAGGGTCTGGCTTGGAGACAGGCCGGCCGACAAGGGACTTAAAAAGGGCTTGTTGGGTGGAGTTTAGCATGAACGAATCTGATAGCTGGCAGAGAGGCAGCATGTTATGAGCTGGTGGGGCAAGGCGTTAGGCGGTGCCTTTGGCTTTATGGCGGGTGGACCCCTGGGAGCTCTACTGGGTGCAGCCTTAGGTCATCAGCTAGATCGAGGTATGACGGCACTGAACGAAGGGTTGCTCGGTAGCGATGGTGATCATGAGCGGACCCAGATGGCTTTTTTCACAGCAACCTTTTCTATCATGGGCCATATCGCCAAGGCCGATGGCCATGTCAGTAAGTCCGAGATTGCCTTTGCCGAGGCGGTCATGAGACAGATGGAACTCAATCCAGAACAAAGGAAGCTCGCCATCAACCTGTTCAATGAAGGTAAACGCGATGGGTTTGATCTGGATGCGGTGGTTGAGCAGTTTAGAGTAGAGTGTCATCGCCGCAGGACCCTGATGCAGATGTTTCTCGAAATCCAGCTTCAGGCAGCCATGGCGGATGGGGCACTGGATGCGGCCGAGGAGCAGATGTTATTGCATATCTTCTCCCGGCTGGGTTTTAGTCGTGCCATGTTTGAACGCCTGGTGGCTATGGTCAGGGCGGCTGAGCATTTTTCCTCGCACGGTGGACGGAGGCAGGCACCACCGCCCAGCGCAACCTCACTCAATCAGGCCTATCAGCTCCTGGGTGTTGACCGAAATGCCTCGGATGCCGAAATCAAGCGCGCTTATCGCAGGCTGATGAACCAGCACCATCCAGATAAGCTCGTCGCCAAAGGGCTGCCCGAGGAGATGGTCAAGATGGCGAATGAAAAGGTCCAGGAGATCCGTGCCGCTTACGACCAGATCAGGGCCTCCCGAGGTACAGGTAAGGCATAAAAATTAACCTGCCAGCATCTTCAGGCCGAGCAGGAGTAAAAACAGCGCAAAGATTCTTTTCAGTCTCGCGGCATCCAGCGCATGGGCCAGTCTCGCGCCCAGGGGCGCGGTCAGCATGCTGGTGAAAATAATGCCGATAAGCGCCGGCCAGTAGAGGTATCCGGTCGCATGAGAGGGCAGGCCCGGCTGATTCCAGCCAGCAAGTACAAAGCCGATGCTACCGGCCAGGGCAATGGGCAGGCCGCAGGCACTGGCGGTGGCTATGGCCTCCTGCACGCGTACTCGGTTCCAAACCAGGAAGGGCACGGTCATGGTGCCACCTCCAATGCCCAGCAGGCTGGACACGATTCCAATCAGGCCTCCAGCGCTGAAAAGCAGGGAGCTGCTGATGTGGCCCTGCCTGGGCCGTGGGGTTGGGGAGAAAAACAGATAGGCCGCAATCGTGATCTCGAACATTCCAAACAGACTACGTAAGCCGGTGCTGCTGGTAGCGGCGGCGATCAGGGCGCCCAGGCCGGCACCGAGGATGATGCCCGGGGTCATCTTCAATGCCAGGTCCCATCGCACGGCAGCCCTGCGATGGTGCGCGTAAATGGCCGATAGCGAGGTCATGACGATGGTACCCAGCGAGGTCCCTATAGCGAGATGCACGGCATAGTCGGATGCGATCCCAAATCGGGGGAATAGCAGACTGAGGGCTGGAACGATGATGAGACCGCCACCGACACCAAACAAACCGGCGATGACCCCGATGATGGCCCCCAGGAGCAGGTAGGCTATCAGGGCCTCAGTCACTACTGATGACCATAAAGCCGTTGATAAAGTCCTTCGCCCTGGATCAGTTCATCATGGGTGCCTTCCTCGATGATATTGCCATCTTCGAAGACATAGACACGGTCAGCCTGTTTCACGGCGCTCAGGCGATGAGCAATGATGAGTGTCGTACGGCCCTCGAGAAAGGCCGAAAGGTCACGATGCAGATGGGTCTCTGTCTCGATATCCAGGGCCGAGGTGGCCTCATCGAGTATGACTACCTGGGGCTCGGTCAGGACCATGCGGGCAATGGCCAGCCGTTGTCGTTGGCCACCCGAAAGGCGTATGCCCTGTTGCCCAATCAGGGTGTCCAGCCCCTCGGGTAATTCTTCGATGGTCTGCCTGAGCTGGGCAATCTCCAGCGCCTGCCAGAGTTTGTCTTCGTTCTCCGTCTTTCCCAGGGTGAGGTTCATACGAACGGTATCGTTGAACAGGGCCGGATGTTGCAGGACGGTAGCGACGTGATCGCGCACCCGGTCCAGACCGATTTCCCGAATGGAAACATGATCAAACCGAACATCTCCCTGCTGTGGTGGATATAGTCCCAGCAGGACCTGGACGAGTGTGGACTTGCCCCCACCGCTGGCCCCCACCAGGGCCACCTTCTCGCCCTTGTTGATGTTCAGGCTCAGGCCCTTGAGGATCTCCTGATCGGGCTGATAGGCAAAGTGGATGTCTTCCAACTGAATGGAAACGGTCTTCTGGCCTGCAAACGGGTTTTTCAGATGCGGATATTCCGGCTCCTGGTGTAAGTCGAGCAGACGATTGACCCTGCTGAGAGCGGCCCTGGCGCCATAATAGCTGTACTGGATATTCAGGACCTCCTGCACGGGAGCCATCATGAACCAGAGATAGCCAAAGACGGCCATCATTTCGCCGATGCTCAGGCTGGAAAAGACGACCATCAGCATGGCGATGGCACGGAAGACTTCAAAGCCGACCAGGAAGATCAGAAACGAAAAGCGTCCTGCGGCGTCACTCTTCCAGGAGAAGGCGGCCGAATGTTGCTTAATATCCCTGGCGCGATGAATCACTCGAGAGATGTAGTGCTGTTCGCGATTCATGGCACGAATCTGCTGGATGGCATCCAGGGTCTCGCTCAGGCTCTGTTGAAAGAGTTCAAAGGCGGTGTTTTCCTTACGTTTCAGTTCCTTGACCCGTTTGCCCATGATGACGGTGAAATAGATCACCACCGGGTTCATCACCAGGATGAACAGAGCCAGTTGCCAGTGCACCCATAACAGGATGGCGGTAACGCCCACCAGGGTCAAAATCGCTACCAGGAATTTACTGATGGTGATGCCGACGAAATTATCGATCGATTCCAGATCGGTGACCAGGTGTGAGGCGACCGTACCACTTCCCAGCGTTTCGTATTCCGCCATGGACACCTTTTGCAGTCTGCCCAGAAGGTCTCTGCGCATTCGAAAGGTGGCATCCTTGGCAATCAGGGTGAAGTCACGCATCTGCCAGACGCCCAGCAACATGGAACTCATGCGCAATAAGACTGTGATGAGAAAGATGAAGCCGATATAGCCGACGGCCGTATGCCAGCCGGACGGGAAAAAGCTATTCATCCAGGGAACGAGACGGCTGGGTTGATCCAGCAGGACCTCGTCGACCAGCAGGGGCATTAACAGCGGAACAGGAGCGCTCAGTAGTGCCGCACACAGGGCGATGATGTGCGCCAGGATCAGGCTCCTGCGGTGCTCCAGGGCGACTCGCCAGAAGAAGCGCCAGTCATAAGCACCCGTTGGTTGCGCATTATTTAACATGACTCATCTTAATTCCGAAGACACAATGACAGCAAGGTAGAACGATAAGGGTAAGGGCCTTATTATTCAGCTATAGAAGGCGTGAACGAGTTTAATCATTTCGCCATCAAGCTTTTTTACTGATGCACTATCTGACCCTTATCCTGGGGTGCTGGAGTTCTGAATGTCTTTCCTTGATCGAATTGAGGCCTGTAATACAGCGGATCTGACCCGCTATCTCCCTTTCAGGGTCGATGGGCAGGATGTTGGATGGTTAAGACCGAGCTTTGCCGAACACCTGCAGGCCTGGCCGAATTATTTTCATCATGCCGATGATGGGGTTTCACTTCGCCAGGGCCTTTCCGGTTTTGAGCAGCGCAGCCAGGCTGTTGCCGATGTTATACAATCGATGATTCAAAAGGGCGTCATTGGTCATGATCTCAATGAGCTTTATCCTGTTACCCCCGGCGAGCGCACACAGGCGGTATTGCTGATGGATCGCGGGGCAGTGGCCCATTTTGGGATTCGTGCCTTTGGCCAGCATCTGAATGGCTATGTGTGTCGGAATGACGGCCTGTATATGTGGATTGCCCGTCGTGCAAAAGACCGTCGCCATGCCCCGGGTAAACTCGATAACCTGGTAGCAGGTGGTTTGCCCTGGGGTATCAGTCTGCAACAGAACCTGATCAAGGAATGTGAGGAAGAGGCCGGCATGTCTGGCGATCTGGCGCAACAGGCCAGGGCCGTTGGGTCCATCAGCTATGTGGCAGAGTCTGCACATGGGATTAAGCCCGATGTCATGTATTGCTATGATCTGGAACTGTCTGAAGGCTTTGAGCCGGCGTGTACCGATGGTGAGGTCGAGTCCTTCGAACTGATGCCGGTTGAACAGGTGGCCGAGATCGTGCGTGAGACTGAGGAGTTCAAGGCCAATTGTAATCTGGTCATTATCGATTTTCTGATCCGGCATGGTCTGCTGGATCCGGATCAGGAGGGCTATACGCGGCTGGTGACTGGCTTACATCGATCCCTGCCCTGAGCATCTAGATCCTTGAGGCCGCCCACTTTCTGAACTCGGCTGCTATCAGGCTGGCCCGCGGGTTGTTTATACCCTGTTCCAGCAGGGCATCGTGAACCTCTATCAGCCAGCCTCGTAACCTGCGGCTGTCTTCACGGCCTTCGGCAGTAAAACCCGATTGTATGGCCAGGTCGACCTGGCAGACCGATCCCGATTCGCCCCACCATTCATTGGAGTTGAGCAGGTCCCAGAAATGGGCCGGGTCCTGGTTCAGAGCGCGTAGGGTGATTTCAACGCAATTGGCCTCATAGACGCAATCATAGTCTCTTAATAAGGTTTCAATTTGACTGAGTAATTCGCGCATAGGGTCACATTAATGATGCATTGAAATAAAAGTATAGAACTCAATATAGACAGGAAGACTCATAGACTTACTACACCCGAGGCCCGGCTTCCGTTAAGATGCATTCATGACAAGACTAATTATCGCTATAACCCTTGCCTTTCTGGGATTGACTGCACAGTCATCAGAGCAATATTACACTCTAGGGCTTGAAGAATGGTCTCTGCCCCGTAGCGGTGAGGCCATTACGCAATTTCCCGCTGTGCGCTCTGCGGTACGTGCCATGGAGGAGTCGCCCGGAAGCCAGTTGCAGCTTCGTTATCCCGGTGGTGAAGAGGGCAGCCTGTGGGCGCAGGAACTTTCCGACTGGCTGATCTCACTTGGTATAGAGGCCGATGCCATTCATAGCGTTCCCGGTAGTCCCTTTAATGATCAACTGGAAATTATCCTGGTAGGTGCTGGAGGAACAGAGTGAGCAAGATTGCGGCAATTCAAATGGCCTCGGGGCCAAATGTAACGGCGAACCTGGAAAGCGCCAAACGCCTGATTGACCAGGCTGCTGAGAATGGCGCAGAACTCGTCGTATTGCCGGAGAACTTTGCCATCATGGGCCTGACGGAATCTGATAAGGTGGCGCTCTGCGAAGAAGATGGTCTTGGTCCGATCCAGGATTTTCTCGCTCGCCAGTCACAACGCCATGGAATCTGGCTCGTCGGCGGCACCATTCCGATTAAAAGTCCTGATCCAAAGAAGGCCTATGCCGCCAGCCTCCTATACAACGATCAGGGTGAACGGGTGGCGCGTTACGACAAGATCCATCTGTTTGATGTGCATCTCATGGATTCGGATGAAAGTTATAATGAGTCCGAGACCACTTATAACGGTAAAGATATCGTGGTGGTGGAGACCCCGTTTGGAAAGCTGGGCATGGCGGTTTGCTATGACCTGAGGTTCCCGGAACTCTTTCGTAGTATGCTCGACCAGGGGGTAGAGATCATCAGCCTGCCTTCGGCCTTCACTGCCCTGACCGGTCATGCACACTGGGAAAGCCTGATTCGCGCCCGTGCCATAGAGAATCTGACTTATGTTGTTGCCGCGGGGCAGGGTGGCTATCATGTCAACGGCAGAGAGACCCATGGTCACAGTATGATCGTCGATCCCTGGGGACATATCCTGAACCAGCTCAAGAGTGGAACCGGTGTCGTGATTGCCGAGATCGATCGCGACCGACTCAACAGCATACGCCGTAGTTTTCCTGCTATCGAGCACCGTCGTCTTTCCTGCCAGAGCAACGCTGGCTAATTAAATACTACCTACTCATATGACCCAGGCACTAGATTTCGCACGCGCACATATCCTTTCTCCCTCCGGGTTGGACGAGCAGTCCCTGGGGTCAGTTCTAAGCCAGTTGCTGGGACCGACGATTGATTATGGAGATCTTTATTTCCAGCTGAGTCGTTCCGAGTCCTGGGGGCTGGAAGATGGGATCGTAAAAAGCGGTAGCTACAACATCGAGCAGGGCGTGGGTGTCCGTGCGATTAGTGGCGATAAGACTGGTTTTTCCTATTCGGATGAGATTCTTCTACCGGCACTGATGGATGCCTCAAAGGCCGCCCGTGCCATTGCCCATAGTCATCAGACCGGACAGGTCCAGGCCTGGCAACAACCCAGTGGCCACCATCTCTATCTCCCCATGGATCCACTGGGCAGCCTGAGCGAGCAGGACAAGATCGATCTGCTCCATCGCGCAGATGCCGAGGCCCGTAAACTCGATCCTCGAGTGAGTCAGGTGAATGTCAGTCTGGCGGGCGTGCATGAGGTCATGCTGGTCGCCGCCAGTGATGGCACCCTGGCTGCCGATGTACGTCCCCTGGTACGGATGAACGTCAGCGTGATTATTGAGCAGAACGGCCGACGCGAGCAGGGTAGTGCCGGTGGTGGTGGCCGGGTTGGTTACGAATACTTTATTGAGGACGACCGCGGTATGGACTACGTCCGCGAGGCGGTACGTATGGCCGGTGTCAATCTGGAGTCTATCGAGGCGCCTGCAGGCACCATGGATGTGGTACTGGGCCCTGGCTGGCCGGGTGTTCTGTTGCACGAGGCCATTGGTCATGGCCTGGAAGGTGACTTCAATCGTAAAAAGACCTCGGCCTTTTCCGGGCGGATTGGAGAACAGGTGGCGGCCAGGGGTGTCACCGTGGTCGATGACGGCACCATGGAGAACCGCCGGGGTTCCCTGAATATCGATGATGAGGGGACGGGCAGCCAGTGCACCACCCTGATCGAGGACGGCATATTGAAAGGCTATATGCAGGACAAGATGAATGCTCGCCTGATGGGCGTGGATTCCACCGGTAACGGTCGTCGCGAGTCCTATGCGCACCTCCCCATGCCACGTATGACCAACACCTATATGCTGGCCGGGGAACATGATCCTGAAGAGATCATTGCCTCGGTCGACAAGGGCCTGTATGCGGTGAACTTTGGTGGCGGCCAGGTGGATATCACCTCGGGTAAATTCGTCTTCTCTGCCTCCGAGGCCTACCTGATCGAGAACGGCAAACTGGGTGCCCCGGTCAAGGGTGCGACCCTGATCGGTAATGGCCCCGATGTGCTCACTCGAGTGAGTATGATCGGTAATGATCTCAAGCTGGATACGGGTGTCGGTGTCTGTGGCAAGGATGGACAGAGCGTACCCGTGGGTGTGGGGCAACCAACCCTCAGGGTCGATGGCCTGACCGTGGGTGGTACCGGCGGCTGACGCTTTTCAGCTTTTTCGAATAATGATGAAGGGGCCTAGAGGTCGCGCAGGTATCGGAAAAGGTTACGGGAGGTCCTGGGTGGCTTGTTTTGTTCGGCCTCTTTCCGGGCCTGTCGAATCATCTGTCGAAGTTGCTGACGGTCCGCGGTCGGGAATGTCTCCAGCGCCTCGCCCAGGGCCTTATCGCCTTCCTGAATCAGCCGGTCTCGCCATTCCTCAAACTTATGTTGTTGCCGGTTCTGCTCCATGGCCTGCTGGCTGCGTAAGTCCAGGGCGGTCTGAATGGGCTCGGGGTCGATGTCGCGCATGAGTTTGCCGATGTACTGGCGCTGGCGTTTAAGAGCGCCGCGTTGCATGCCGCGGGCATCCGAAATGGCCTGGGCCAGATTATCGGGCAGGGGCAGGTCGACCAGGTCAGCCGGTTTCATGGCAATGAGCTGTTCGCCCAGTTCCTGCAGGGCATGGGCCTCTCGTTTGAGCTGGCTTTTGCTTTTTTCTTCAAATTCATCCATCGGTTCCATAGGGCCGATAGTAACGTGTAGTGACGGGATAAACCATGTCTGAACAATCATTACCTCATAGTCTTGATGATCTTAAACAGGCCGTGCAGCAGGTACTGGAACGGGCCGCCGACCAGGGTGCCACATCGGCCGAGGCCGCCGTGAGTTCGGATGTGGGCCTGTCCGTGACCGCCAGACTTGGCGAGGTGGAGACCCTGGAATATCACAAGGACCAGGGTGTTGGTGTGACCGTCTATTTTGGACAATGCAAGGGGTCGGCCAGCACCTCCGATCTACGTACCGAGGCCATAAACGAGGCCGTAGAGGCCGCCTGTCGCATAGCCCGCTATACGGCGAAAGATCCCTGTTCGGGTCTGGCTGAGGCAGAACTCATGGCCTATGACTACCCTGACCTGGATCTGGACCACCCCTGGGGCATCGATGCCGAACAGGCCATCGAGCTGGCCAGGGAGATCGAGGCTGCAGCCATGGACGTGGATCAGCGCATTACCAACTCCGATGGCGGCTCGGTCAATGCCTATAGGGGGGGCTGGGTATATGGTAACAGTCATGGCTTTGTCGGGGGATATGTCAGCACACGTCACAGCCTGAGTTGTACCGTTGTTGGTGAGCAAGATGGCGGTATGCAGCGCGATTACTGGTACAGCGCCTCGCGCAAACCCGAAGAACTTGAGGGAGCGGAATCGGTGGGGCAACGGGCGGCAGAACGAACCCTGCGACGCCTGGGTGGACGACGCATCGGCACCCAGCAGGCGGCGGTGCTCTTTTCGGCGGATGTCGCCCGTAGCCTGGTCGGCCATTTTGTTGGTGCCATTCGAGGTTCGGCCCTGTATCGCAAAGCCAGTTTTCTGCTGGACCAGCTTGGCGAACCGGTCTTCCCCGAGTTCATGCATCTGCACGAGGCCCCACACCTGCCGGGGGCACTGGGCAGCGCCCCCTTCGATTCCGAAGGGGTACGCAACATGGCCAAGGACCTGGTTAAGGATGGCGTGCTCAAGACCTATGTGCTGGATAGTTATTCCGCCTGTAAACTGGGGTTGGCCAATACCGGCAATGCGGGTGGTGTTCGTAACCTCATCGTGGAACCCACCGCCGGTGATCTGGATAGCCTGGTCAGGGACATGGGCACCGGTTTGCTGGTCACCGAGCTCATTGGTCACGGTATCAATATGGTGACGGGGGATTATTCCCGAGGTGCCTCAGGCTTCTGGGTTGAAAATGGCGAGCTGGCCTACCCGGTGGAAGAGATCACCATCGCGGGCAATCTCAGGGATATGTTTCAGGGCATACAGGCCGTGGGATCAGATGTCGACCTGCGCGGCAGTATCCGTACCGGTTCGATCCTGCTCGACCGGATGATGATTGCCGGGGAATAGGTCTAAGCATCATGCATCGTTCTATTATCGGTGTCGCGATCTTCCTGGTCATCTTCGTAGGCTTCACCCTGTGGGAGCTGGATGAGCTCAGGGACAGGCCGGTCACCATCAGTGATCCCCGGTGGGAATGTGACGATCAACACTGCCTGGTGCGTTTCATGGTGCAGAATGAAACCGATGAACTCATCAATGCCGATGTGGTGATTACCGCGCGGGCGCGGCGACCGCGTGACGACATGAAGACGGTTACCATCGTCCAGGTGGGGCAGGGCGTGTTGAATGTTGAGTTACAGCCACATGGTTCACGGGCGATGGTGTATGGGTTTGAGGTTGTGGGTAAGCCGGAGTTTATTTCGGTGAAGGCGGTGGGGGATGAGTCGTGATCTCTTGTTTTACTTTTTATTATTCTGGTGCCTCTAACTAAGTTTTCCTTTTTTACTTGGCATTGTTTTTCGCCTGATGGCGACTGACTTTCTTGTCTACAGCAACAAGAAAGTCAGCAAAGAAACGCCGCCCCGAAAATTAATGCCGCAAGCGGTCCCCTGTGCTCCTCACCATTGGCGGGGACAAAAGAACTCGCGGATAAAGCCCCGCTCAGACAACTTTTGTCCTGATCCGCCAATGCCTGCGGTGCTCGGCATTAATACATGGGGGATAAAAATCAAAACCAAGACCAAACCAATAAACCTGAAAGTGCCGCGGTCAGGTTTTGACGTGGGTTTTGACCTTGGGTCCCTTTCCACGGTGTAGTGAGCACAGTGCTTTGAGGCGGGTTGAGGGAGAGTTGTTTGAGCGGCAGACTTACCGCCGCGCGATGTACAGGGAAGTACAAGTACTGCGAAAGGCACGACTACAAGGATGTAGGAGGTAGTGCAACGCAGGGAGCAGTTGCCGAGGAGCCGGAAGCAGTGAAACCGTGACTGGAAAATGGCAGACTAGTTTGGAAATAAAGTTAACGTCAAAAGAATAAACTCATATACCCATCTTGTAAGATTTTTCCTACAAAGCGATAACAGCTTGTTTTATAGCGCCCAGTATCCCAGAATCAGTGAACATAAATCTTACTAATATTCAGTGCATTACATGATTCGTAGAGTGGAAACCCATAGATCAGGGAGCAATAGGTGATGAAAAAAGCAACAAACCGAAATGTATTAGGCAGAATCTGCCTAATACCTGAAAATACAGATTCTGTCTAAATCACTGTTATGCCCAATAGTAAAAACATATGAAACTTAAATTAATTACAAGCATAGTTTCAGGAATATTACTTCCATGGCTTTACTTTGCTGTAAATACAGTTGGCCCAGTCAGGTACATTGGCACCGAAGTGGAACAAACAACAGGAAAAAGTGGCATTACAGGTTTTATAGAGTTTTATGGAATTACAGATGCGGTTCTAATTTACATGCAAACAGCAATTATCGTAGCCATATTGGTGTTTTTCATATTAACTGCATATTCACGCTTAAAGGCAAGGCATGCAACTAAGGCATAACAACCAGTTCAAGCCGACCCAACTCCGCGGCACTTGCTTTGTGCTGTCTAGCACAAAAACAAGCCCCGCTCCGTCGGTCGGCTTAACAGAACGTTAGGCATATAGATGACAAAAGGTCAAAAAAGCTTGGTGAGATATTGGATCATGTTGCTAATGTTGATTGTTGTAGGAACGTATATTCAATTTTCAAATATTGAAAATAAGCAAGTAGCAACACTTTTTTTATTTTTCATATTTTTTATTATTTCAATATTTCAGGACTTTTCCTATTACAATGGATTTGGTGACAACAGCAATAGAATTGGAGAGTTTATTGAAAAACATCCCATGCTGAAGTACTGGTTAGTTTTCTATTGTGCGATATTCTTGCCATTTATGGTTTATGAAATGAGAACAACCAGTGATGACGATGTTTCAGGCTCCTTATACTTTCTTAGTTTGGCACTGTTAATTGGGCCTGTATTCATAATTTCTGAAAGAGAAAGATATCGTAGACTCGGTAAATAATGCCTAACAAGTGGGTCAAGTTGACACATTACGCGTCGCTTCGCTCTGCTTCATGCGCAACTTACCCTAAACGTTAGGCGCATAAACAAACTATGGACCAACTAAGAGAAATATTGGGGAGAAAATTTAAAGATGCCGGAAATTACGATATCGAGGATTTCGTATATGCCTATGGCGATCCCAAACAGGCTTTACTTCTTTTTCGTGTATTTTGGCCACAGTTTATAGATGTTGACGGTCACGTCGTACTTAAAACAATAGTGGCGTCAGAAAACGGTCCAAGTAAATTAAAAGCTCTTTTAAACGAGGAGGCCAAGCCAAAGCAAGAAATACTCTCTGGGTATCGGTGGCTTGAAATACCGTATCTGTTTAAAGATACCTCGTCATTGTCTGATGGTGAAGATCGGTATTTGGCAGAACTTATTGTAGAAACATGGAAAGGCGCGCTTTGCATGCAATTTCCAGATAAAAAGTTTTCTGTAAAACTCTTAGAGCCAGAGGTTACAGGCTCTGTAATTGGTGTTGGTTTTGATGAACAAGGCAGCGCCTAACAAGTCGCTCGTTCGGACGCAAACTACGCTG
>JANTGN010000052.1 GCA_024762895.1 Thiotrichales bacterium | reverse complement strand
GTATACGTACCAAAACGAATGCCTATAGCCAGGATGGTGGTCTGGCCATTCTGCACGGCAACCTCGCCGAGCAGGGTTGTATCGTCAAGACCGCGGGTGTCGATGAATCCATCCTGAAATTTACGGGACCCGCTCGAGTCTTTGAAAGCCAGGATGACGCGGTTGAGGCCATTCTGGGTGACCAGATTGAAGAGGGCGACGTGGTGGTGATCCGCTATGAGGGGCCCAAGGGTGGCCCTGGTATGCAGGAGATGCTGTATCCCACCAGTTATCTGAAATCCAAGGGGCTGGGTAAGGCCTGCGCCCTGATTACCGATGGTCGATTCTCCGGGGGTACCTCCGGCCTGTCGATAGGCCATGCCTCACCCGAGGCCGCTGAGGGTGGTCTGATAGGGCTGGTGGAAGAGGGCGACACCATAGAGATCGATATCCCAGGCCGAAAGATTCACCTGGCCGTGGCTGTGGAAGAACTGGAACGCCGTCGGGAGGCCATGGAGGCCCGAGGCAATGCCGCCTGGAAACCCCTGGACCGTGATCGTTTTGTGAGCCAGGCACTCAAGGCCTATGCGGCCATGACGACCTCCGCAGCTAAAGGGGCGGTGCGCGATCTCTCACAGTTGGGCGACTAATCCCTACGGTTCGGGCTATGATTACCAACAGAACGCTAAGCCATTAAAACAATCAGGGGAGACTTATGCGCCAACTCTTGAGCTTTATCCTTCTGGGGGCCGTCATGGCCGTGCCAACAGCCAGGGCCGAACATGGCCTTTATATTGGTGGTTTTGTCTCCTACACCATGCCGAGTGATTCTACGATTACGGAATCACCCGCGCTGGCCCCGGGTGATTCCGCGACCCTGGGTTATAACTCGGGTGTTGGTGTGAGTTTTGATGTCGGCTACAAGATGGGCATAGGCCGTATCGAGGGTGAGCTGGCCTATCAGAGTAACGGCATTAACCAGTATCGGGATTCCACGGGGACATCCGATACCTCGGGCAGGCTCAACCAGACCACGGCATTGCTGAATGGTTATCTCGATTTTGCCACCGGTACCAGTATTACACCCTATATTGGAGCCGGTGTCGGGGTGGCGCAGGTGCAGCTGGATGATTTCAATATCTCCGGTTCCGGGGTGCCGAATGAAAGTTCCAGTGATACGGTGAATGTCTTCCAGGTCTCCCTGGGTGGTGCCAGCCGGGTTAATGAGCATTTTGATCTCGATTTTCGTTACCGTTATTCCATTACCTCGGATCCCAGCTTTGATAATGCCAAGATGGAACTCAGGGGTTACCAGTTGACCTTTGGCGCGCGCTACAAATTTTAATTGGCTTTTTTCAATCTTCTGAATTTGATGGATAGACATATGCAACGACTGACCCTGAAGCTGTTTCTTCTCATAGCACTTATAGCTCTGTTAACGGCCTGTGACTTTGCCCCCGAAGTGGGCTCCGGCCCCTGGTGTGATGCCATGGACAAGAAGCCCAAGTCCGAGTGGTCTCTGGATGATACGGCCAACTATGCCAAGTTCTGTGTCCTGGGTGTGGGCACCGCGGTCGGTAGCGAAGAGTGGTGCAAGAAAATGGATGCCAAGCCCAAGGGTGACTGGTCAGCGAATGAGGCGGCCGATTACGCCAAGCACTGCGTGTTTTAATCTGACCGTGATACCTGTTTTTTCTGGCGGCCAGACGGGGGTAGATCGAGGGGCCCTGGATGCCGCGCTCGATGCCGAGTGGCCCTGCGGTGGCTACTGTCCCGAAGGACGAAAGGCTGAAGACGGAGTGATCCCTGATCGTTATCCTCTGGAGGAACTTCCTGGCCAGGGTTATGCCGAACGTACGATTCGAAACCTGCAGGAAGCGGCAGGGACCGTCATCATCTATTTTGGCGGCCTTTCCGGAGGGACCGAAAAGACCCTGTTTGAATGTATTGCACGCCAGCGCCCCTATTTACTGATCGATGCCGAGGAAGTGGCCGTGGGCCAGGCGGCGCGTAGGATCCAGGGCTTTGTTCAGCAACATCGGCTTAGGAGTCTCAATGTGGCAGGGCCCAGGGCCAGTCATGAACCCGAGGCCCATGGTTATGCCTATCTGGCCCTTTCGTCCTGGATTCGAATCAATGAGATTGAATCAAGGTCCGTTTCAAGGTAGCCGCCTTGTCAGCGCAGGGTAAATTGCAGGCTCACCGATAATGGCCAGACGTCACGTTGCAGTTCTCGCGGGATGGGGTCGAATTTGCCAAGTTCCTCAACGGCCCTCAGGGCCGCGCGATCCAGGGTCTTATAACCACTGCTTCCCTCAATCTGAGTTTGCTCGATCCTGCCGTCCTTACGAAGGATAAATGCGACGGTGGCGGTACCTTCCTGATGTTTGCGTCTGGCCCTGCTGGGGTATTGCCGGTGCTGCATAATGGCCTCGCGTAGCTCCTCGAGATACTTTAATTCCATGGCCTGTCGTGAGGCGCTGGCCTGTTGGGTGGGTTGGGGCATGATGGGTGGGGTGACCGTCCTGGCGGTTGCTTCTACAACGGGCTCGGTCACAGGGGGAAGTGGCTCTGTTTTTTCTACCCTGGGTTTGGGGATGGGACTGGGTTCAGGTCTGACGGGTCGGGGTTTGGGTTGGGGTGTGACTGGTTGAGCCTGAGCAGGTTGCTGGGTGGGTGCCGACTCAGGCTGCTCCTGCTGGGCCAGGTTCAGGGCAAGGGGTAGTACATCGATATGTTCCTGGGGTTGATTCTTACCCATCTGATCAGACCAGATGTTGGCAAACAGCAAGCCGTGCGCCATTACTGCGATGGTCATGGCGATCATGAATTCGGTTGAAAGTGGGCGATTAGTCACTAGGGTTCGCTGCGCTTAGGTCACATTATCGTGAAGAGCATCACAGTCTGAAATTTAAGGATTCTGTCATTTTATAGTAAAAACAATGGTTTAGTAAATCCCCGTCAAAAATTATGCGTATGCGATGAACTATTCCAGCAGGGCTCAGTCTTATTTACCGTAGTTGATGAAGTAATCTGTTTTTTCTCCCCTGATACAACAGAATACAGCAATCAGATGCTACGTGATTTTCCTCCCTAGTTGTGGTTAGACTTTTATCCCCGGCCCTGCCGGGGATTTTTTTGTCTGCGATTTTTGAACTCGGTGATTTCTGAATGTTGTTTAGGGCAGGCAGGAGGCATTCAGGCTAGCTGAGCTTACATCGGCGACGCACATCACGGAGTAGCACGAATATCCAGGGCCAGAGCAGGCCACTGGTAATAATAGGCATCCAGTACAGCCAGGTACCAGGTGGGTGACCGGTTACGCCATAGATCCAGTAAATCAGGATGGAATACACCACCAGGATGAGCATGATGCTGATACCCTGCTGCCATAGCGGGAACACCCGAATACGCTGGTAGAACTTCAGGGTAATAAAGGCGACGACCGTCAGGCCCAGGGCGTGTTGGCCGAGCAGGGCGCCCTGTGACACATCCAGTAGCAGGCCCAGTATCCAGGCCGTACCCAGACCCACACGCTGGGGCAGGGCCATGACCCAGTAGATCAGGACCAGCGCCAGCCAGGCGGGCCTGAAGTGGATGGCCCAGTCGGGCAGGGGCATCAGGGTCAGCATGAAGGCGATGACAAAGCTGAGCGGTATGACCATGGGTCTGCAGTTCACATCACTCACCTGCGCTGACCTCCTTGGCTTGATTATCCTCGCTTAGCCCGGTGTTCTCAGGGCTGGCCTCACTATCCACGGTTTCTTCCGCCGGGGTAGGTGCTGTCTCTTGCTCTTCCGGTTCGGGCCTGGATAGGACGAGCAATACCTCGCGGCTGCGGTCCAGGTAGGCCAGGGGTTCTGCCTCAATATAGGCAAAGGGTTCGCCGGGTATGCGCTGAATCTTACTGACACGTGCAACAGGATAATCGGCAGGAAAGCGACCACCCAGGCCGGAGGTGCTGACGATGTCACCTTCCTCGATATCGGCGCTGGTAGGAATGAAACGCAGTTCCAGGGTCTGTGCGCTACCCTTGCCTATGGCGACGGTACGCAGGCCATTACGATTCACCTGTACAGGCAGGGCATGACTGGGGTCGGAGATGAGCATGGCGGTTGAGCGCAGGGGCGAGGTCTCGACGATCTGGCCCATGACTCCATTGGCGTCCAGCAAAGGCTGGCCGACAAAGACACCTTCGTAGCTGCCCTTGTTGAGCACGATCAGCTGTTTATAGGGGTCCAGATCGACGGACAGGATCTCTGCGATCTCGACCTCATCCGCCACTCGCTCAGAGGCCTGCATCAGTTTGCGTAGGCGTTGGTTTTCGTTTTTAAGTGCTTCAAATTGCTGTAGCCGTGCCTGGAGTCTGAGGTTTTCACTACTCAGGCGCTCGTTTTCAGTCAGGAGGTAACTGCGTGATGAGAGGGCCTCTGAGCTGTCGGCAACGATCCTTAGTGGCAGATCCACTACATACTGCAGGGGGCTGATGATCAGATTAAGGCCAGCCCTGAGGGTCTGTAGCTGTTGAAAACGATGATCCAGGGTCATGAAGATCAGGGACAAACCCATGAATAACATGAGCTGGATAGTCAGCGGGGTGCCATAGAGAAATAGCGGCTTTTTGATACGACTACTCCCCTGAAGGCATCCAGATTAGTCCAGGGCGAGGAAATCGGTGCCCTGCTCGTCCATCATCTCCAGAACGCGACCACCACCACGGGCGACGCAGGTCAGCGGATCGTCTGCAATGACGACGGGAATACCTGTTTCTTCCATAATCAGTCGATCCAGGTCGCGCAACAGCGCCCCGCCACCGGTCAGTACGATACCGCGTTCTGCGACGTCGGAGCCCAGCTCGGGTGGTGTCTGCTCCAGTGCGGTCTTGACGGCAGAGACGATGCCATACAGGGGTTCCTGCAGGGCCTCGAGGATCTCGTTACTATTGAGTGTGAAACTGCGTGGCACGCCTTCAGACAGGTTGCGGCCTTTGACTTCGATCTCCAGCAGTTCCTTGCCGGGATAGGCAGAACCAATTTCATGTTTGATACGTTCGGCCGTGGCCTCACCGATGAGAATGCCGTAGTTGCGGCGCACATAGCTGGTGATGGCCTCGTCAAACTTGTCGCCACCGATGCGTACGGAGGCAGAGTAGACGATACCATTCAGAGACATCACGGCGACCTCGGAGGTACCACCGCCGATATCCAGGACCATGGAGCCCAGTGCCTCATCCACGGGAATACCGGCACCGATGGCTGCGGCCATGGGTTCTTCAATCAGATAGACCTTGCGGGCACCGGCACCATTGGCCGATTCACGGATGGCGCGGCGTTCCACCTGGGTGGCGCCACAGGGCACACAGATCAGTACGCGAGGGCTGGGACGGAACAGGCTGTTTTCATGCACCTTCTTTATGAAGTACTGCAGCATCTTCTCGGTGGTGGTGAAGTCAGCGATGACGCCGTCCTTCATCGGACGTATGGCCTGGATATTTTCAGGCGTACGACCCAGCATCTTCTTGGCCTTGATACCGACGGCCTCGATGGACTTGGGGCCACCCGGTCCGCGATCCTGTCGAATGGCAACTACAGAAGGCTCATTGAGCACGATGCCCTTTCCACGGGCATAGATCAGGGTATTGGCCGTACCCAGGTCAATGGAGAGGTCGTTGGAGAGAAATCCCAGAAGGCTGTTGAACATACGGCTGTGTAGATCCGTGGTGATTTTAGTTAGTCCGCTACTCTAGCAATGGGGCGGGCTTTGGGCAAGGCGTGATATGTGGTACTTTTGTGAGCTGCATTTAACTTCCATTTAAAAACAGTATTGGAGAATTGCGATGTCATTGGGACCTGATGAGGTCAAAAAGATCGCTCATCTTGCGCGTCTGGGTATTCGCGAGGAGGATATTCCCGAATATGCCCGTAATCTCTCGGATATATTAAGCTTTGTTGAGCATCTGGGTGAGGCCGATACGGAGGCCGTTGCGCCTATGGCACACCCACTGCATGCCACACAGCGTCTGCGGGACGATGTGGTCACCGAGAACAACCAACGCGAGAAATTCCAGCAGCTGGCGCCTCAGACACAGGACGGGCTGTACCTCGTACCCAAGGTTATCGAATAATCGCTTTTGTGCCTCAGGGCCAGGTAATCAACGAATATGCATACCAAGACACTTACCGAGTTATCGGCCATGTTGCAGGCCGGTGAGGTCAGCAGTGTGGCGCTGACCGAGCATTTTCTGGATCGCATCGAGCAATATGATCAGGATCTCAACAGTTTTATCACCGTGACACGTGAAGAGGCGCTGGAGGCAGCACGGGCCGCGGATGAGCGCATTCAGGCCGGCAATGCCGGCCCACTGACCGGTGTGCCCATTGCACACAAGGATATCTTCTGCACCGATGGAGTACGTACCAGCTGCGGTTCCAGGATGCTGGATAACTTCATTGCCCCCTACGACGCCACTGTGGTCGAGCAGTTCAAACAGGCGGGCGCAGTCGTCCTGGGCAAGACTAATATGGATGAGTTTGCAATGGGCTCCTCCAATGAGACCAGTTTTTACGGTCCGGTGAAAAACCCCTGGGATAGGGATCGTGTACCGGGTGGATCCTCCGGAGGCTCGGCAGCCAGCGTCGCAGCACGCCTGGCTCCGGCAGCCACGGGTACGGATACCGGTGGGTCTATTCGTCAGCCAGCAGCCCTGTGTGGCATTACCGGGCTTAAGCCCACCTATGGTCGCGTCTCTCGCTGGGGCATGATTGCCTTCGCCTCCAGTCTGGACCAGGGGGGGCCCATGGCACAGTCTGCGGAAGATTGTGCGCTGATGCTCGAAGTGATGTCCGGCTTTGATGAAAAGGATTCCACCTCGGTCAACGAGGCCGTGCCGGACTATCGCACCCAGCTCAGTCAGGGCCTGCAAGGTCTCAAGATCGGCCTGCCAAAGGAATATTTCAGCGAGGGTCTGGGTCCTGAGGTGGAGGCGGTCGTCAGGGCGGCCATCGAGGAGTATAAAAAGCTGGGTGCAGAGATCATTGAGATCAGTCTGCCCAATACCCATCTGGCTGTGCCCGCCTATTACGTGGTGGCTCCAGCGGAGTGCTCTTCCAACCTGTCTCGCTTTGACGGTGTGCGTTATGGCTATCGATGTGATGATCCCAAAGACCTGCAGGACCTTTATGAGCGTTCTCGTGGCGAGGGCTTTGGTGAAGAGGTCAAGCGTCGCATCATGATCGGCGCCTACGCACTGTCCGCTGGCTATTATGATGCCTATTACCTGAAGGCCCAGAAGGTCCGTCACCTGATCAGTGATGACTTCAGGAAGGCCTTTGAAGAGGTGGATGTCATCATGGGACCCACCGCGCCATCAACGGCGTTTAAGCTGGGTGAAAAGGCCGATGACCCGGTTACCATGTATCTCTCAGACATCTATACCATTGCCGTGAATCTGGCCGGCCTGCCAGGCATGTCGGTACCGGCGGGTTTCTCCGAGGGTATGCCGGTGGGGCTACAGATCATTGGAAATTATTTTGAAGAGGCGCGCCTGCTGAACGTGGCACATCAGTACCAGCAGGTCACCGACTGGCATCGCCAGATTCCAGAAGCATTCAAGGGGCAGTCATAATGGAATGGGAAGCGGTCATCGGGCTGGAGATCCACAGTCAGCTCGCCACCAATAGCAAGATATTTTCCGGTGCCTCGACCACCTATGGGGCCGAGCCGAATACGCAGGCCTGTGCCATCGATCTGGGCATGCCGGGCGTCCTGCCGGTGGTCAATAAGGAGGTCGTTCGTATGGCCGCCATGTTTGGCCTGGCCATCGAGGCCGAGATGGGCGAATACTCGGTGTTTGCGCGCAAGAACTATTTTTATCCCGACCTGCCCAAGGGCTATCAGATTTCACAGTTTGAACTGCCGATTGTGGGCAAGGGGCATCTGGATATCGAGCTGGAGGACGGCACGACCAAGCGTATCGGTGTCACCCGTGCGCACCTGGAGGAGGATGCGGGTAAATCCCTGCATGAAGACTTCCATGGCATGACCGGGATCGACCTCAATCGTGCGGGGACTCCGCTACTGGAGATCGTCTCCGAGCCGGATATGCGTTCGGCCAAAGAGGCCGTGGCCTACATGAAAAAGATGCACTCCCTGGTCACCTATCTGGGTATCTCGGACGGCAACATGCAGGAAGGCTCATTCCGCTGCGATGCGAATGTCTCTGTGCGCCTGAAGGGGGAAGAGGAATTCGGCACCCGTACCGAGATCAAGAATATCAATTCCTTTCGTTTTGTTGAGCGTGCCATCGAGCATGAAATCGAACGTCAGATAGAGATCCTGGAATCTGGCGGTGAAATCATCCAGGAAACTCGGCTCTATGATGCCGACAAGGATGAGACTCGCTCCATGCGCTCCAAGGAGGAGGCCAACGACTATCGATACTTCCCCGATCCCGATCTGCTGCCGGTGGTCATGGACCAGGCGGTGCTGGATGCGGCGCGTGACAGCATGCCGGAGTTGTCCGATGCCAGAAAGGCACGTTTTATAGATCAGTACGGCCTCAGGGGCGAGGATGCCGGCCAGATCACTGCCAGCCGCGAGATGGCCGATTTCTTTGAGGCGGCCTTGGAGGTGAGCGGCGGTTCCGATGCGAAGATCGTTGCCAACTGGGTCATTGGTGAATTCTCGGGCGCCCTCAATCGCGAAGGCCTGTCCGTGCAGGAGGCACCTGTGTCCGCAGCCATGCTGGGGCAACTGGTTAAGCGTATCCTCGACAACACCATCTCCGGCAAGATTGCCAAGGAGGTCTTCGAGGCCATGTGGCAGGGTGAGGGTGATGCAGATGTCATCATCGAGCAGAAGGGGATGAAGCAGGTTACAGATACCGGTGCCATCGAGGTCATGGTCGATGAGGTGCTTGCGAATAATCCGAAGCAGGTTGAAAACTATCGGAATGCAGAGGAACAGAAACGCGGCAAGATGATCGGTTTTTTCGTAGGACAGATCATGAAGGCTTCAAAGGGTAAGGCCAATCCGGCCCTGGTGAATGAACTGCTGAAGAAAAAGCTGGATAGCTAGGTGAAGAAACAAGGGCTGCCCGGGTATAATCGGGGGCAGTCTTTATCAGTATCAGCCCGTTTCAGGGTGATATTAGAACAGGTAAGCGACATGGCCGAGATCGAACAGGATACCCTGCACCGTTTTATTATCGAGCGCACCAATGTGCGTGGTGAATGGGTGCATCTGGATGCCACCTGGCAGGCCCTGCTGGAACGGGGGAATTATCCGGAATCGGTACGCCTGGTTCTGGGTGAGGCCCTGGCGGCCGTGGCCCTGTTGTCAGCCACCATTAAGTTCGATGGTTCGCTGATCATGCAGGTAACGGGCAATGGCCCCATCTCCATGCTTGTGGTACAGGCAGATGGTCAGCGTTCGTTGAGGGGACTGGCACACTGGGAAGGTGAGGTGCCAATGGCGGGTCTGGCTCAGCAGTTTGGCAATGGGCGTATGGTGATTACCATCGATCCTGGAAAGGGTAAGGAGCGTTATCAGGGGGTGGTCGAGCTGGTGGGAGATACCCTGGCGGATGCCCTGCGGGATTATTTTGCGCGCTCCGAACAACTACCAACCCAGCTCTGGCTGACGGCCAATGAGCGACGAGCCTCAGGGATATTGTTGCAGGCCCTGCCTGGAGAAAGCCCTGACCCGGATGCCTGGAATCGTGCCGTGGCCCTGGCCGATACCGTGACCGACCAGGAATTGCTCGAACTTCCGGCAGAGGAGCTAATCCACCGGCTCTACAATGAGGAAGACGTGCGCCTGTTTGAGAGGGAGCCGGTCAGCTTCCGCTGTAGTTGCTCCTCTGAGCGGGTCAGGAACATGATCCAGAACCTGGGGCAGGATGAGGCCAGGGATATTATTGCCGAAGAGGGCGCAATCCACGTCACCTGTGAATTCTGCAACGCGCAGTATCATTTCGATGCCGTGGATGTGGATTTACTGTTCACCGAATCCGGACACCCAGGTAGTTCGCAGACACGCCATTAGTCAGGGCGATATCGGCTACAATCTCACTCGAAAAACGCCTTTCGATGTCATCATTGTCGCTCGACAGTCAGATGATCTGGAATATTTTCAAAACAAATTCTTACAATCTTACATTGCGATAAAAAATCTGATAGGGTCATTAGTCCAAGAAATGAGACCCTGTTACAGGGCAATAATAATTTTGGGGGATTAATATGTCTACGCAAGCGCAACAGGCATACTGGAAGGAGAATCTTCGCCTTCTGGCTATCAGTCTGGTTATCTGGTTTATCGTTTCCTATGGCTTTGGCATTCTGCTGGTTGATCAACTCAATCAGATCAAGATTGCCGGCTTTGGCCTCGGGTTCTGGTTCGCCCAACAGGGCTCAATCTACGTGTTTCTTATCCTGATTTTTTACTACGCCTGGCGTATGAATAAGCTGGATCGTAAATACGACGTACACGAAGACTGAGCGAGGCTAACCAATGGAATTACAAACTCTTACGTATATAGTTGTTGGGGCCAGCTTTGCGCTGTACATCGGGATAGCGATCTGGGCCAAGGCCAGCAGCACGGGTGAATTTTATGTGGCGGGTAAAGGGGTGCACCCGGTTCTTAACGGTATGGCCACAGGGGCAGACTGGATGTCTGCGGCCTCCTTCATCTCCATGGCGGGTCTTATTGCCTTCCTGGGCTACGGGGGGTCGGTCTATCTGATGGGCTGGACGGGTGGCTATGTGCTCCTGGCCCTGCTGCTGGCGCCTTACCTGCGTAAGTTCGGTAAGTTCACGGTGCCCGAGTTTATCGGCGATCGATATTACTCGCAGACGGCCCGCCTGGTAGCGGTTATCTGTCTCATCTTTATCTCGTTTACCTATGTTGCAGGTCAGATGCGTGGTGTAGGTATTGTGTTCTCACGTTTCCTTGAGGTGGATATCCTGACGGGTCTGATCATTGGTATGGGCGTGGTATTCATCTATGCCGTACTCGGTGGCATGAAAGGTATCACCTATACCCAGGTGGCACAGTACTGTGTGCTGATCTTTGCCTATACCGTACCAGCCGTCTTCATCGCTATCGAGGTCACGGGTGTCGCCCTGCCTCAGATCGCGCTAGGCAGCACCGTCTCCGGTAGCGAGGTCTACCTGCTTGATAAGCTCGACCAGGTGGTAACCGACCTGGGCTTTACGGCCTATACCCAGGGGACCAAATCGACCATCGATATGTTTGCCATTACGGTTGCCCTGATGGTGGGTACTGCGGGCCTACCTCATGTTATTGTCCGTTTCTTCACCGTGCCCAAGGTGCGTGATGCTCGTATCTCCGCCGGTTGGGCGCTGTTATTCATTGCACTACTCTATACAACCGCTCCAGCAGTTGGTGCTCTTGCTCGACTGAACCTGATCGACACCGTAAATGGTGCAGACGGTCAGGGTACGGCCTACGAGCAGATGCCTTCCTGGTTCAGTACCTGGGAGAATTCAGGTCTTCTCGCCTGGTATGACCATAATGGTGATGGCAAGGTCCAGTATGCTGCAGGTAGCGCCATGGTGGGCAAGCCCAAGTTCGATGGTGAAAAGCGTGGTGAATATGGTGAGCGTGTCGTCACGAATCCCAGCAAGGGTGAAGTGGTCAAGGGAGCGCCGTATGCCAACGAGCTGAGTGTAGACCGTGACATCATGGTACTGGCCAATCCGGAGATAGCAGGACTACCCAACTGGGTGATCGCCCTGATCGCGGCGGGTGGTATCGCTGCGGCGCTATCGACGGCTGCGGGGTTACTCCTGGTAATCTCAGCCGGGGTCTCTCATGACATCGTAAAGGGGATGCTAGCGCCCGATATTAGTGAGAAACAGGAGCTGATGATCGGGCGGATATCGGCTGCCGTCGCCATCCTGATTGCCGGGTATCTGGGGGCCAATCCACCCGCCTTCGTGGCGCAGGTGGTCGCCTTTGCCTTCGGGCTGGCGGCCTCGTCACTGTTCCCAACTATCCTGATGGGGATATTCAACAAGCGCATGAACAAGGAAGGTGCGATTGCCGGTATGCTGACCGGTCTGTTGTTTACCATGGGTTATATCCTGTACTTCAAGGGTATCTTCATTACCCCCATGGCAGAGAACATTCCAGCGAACTGGCTGTTTGGTATCTCCCCCGAGGGTATTGGTTTCGTGGGTATGATCCTGAATTTTGTCGTGGCCTATGTGGTGTCTAAACTGACGGCTCCACCGCCAGAACATATCCAGCATATTGTTGAGGACATCCGTATTCCGAAAGGAGCCGGAGAAGCGGTAGCCCACTAATCATGCAAGCCTTTTAGTGTTCCAAGGAAAACTCCCGCTAGTCGGGAGTTTTCTTTTTATTCATTCACGCGCATATGAAACAATGTGGGCCGTTGATCGGCCTGCTTTATGAATTGGAGAATTCCATGAAACCGCATCGCTTTCTGATGTATACACTGCTGCCCCTGCTTGCAATCGGCGGATATATTGCAGCGGACCTGTTGGTGGCTCCGGTGAAAACAGATGCACCCATGACTTACCGGTTGCTGGCTCAGGAGGACTGCAATCTCAGCAATCGGTGTGTCCTGCAACATGAGGCCTTGGTAATCAGGCTGAGTGGCGAGTATCCCGAACAGTCTGATCAGGGTCTGAGATTAAATCTGGAATCCTCAGAACCCCTTAAGGGAGCTGCCATCGCGCTTGGTAACAGGGAAGAGGTTGGGCTACCTGCAAATATGCAGTCGCTACAAGGAGATCAGCAGTGGTCCATTACCCTGTTGGAAAAGCAGCCTAGGGGCATTTTAAGATTGCTTTTATCCACCCAGGATACGAATTATTTTGCGGAACTTCACGTTACCCTGTAGGCCACTGCTATGGAAATCGAACAACTCGAAATCAGGGACTATCTGGCACAATGTCCACCCTTGAACCGGCTGGATGATGCCACTCTGGACAGGATCGTCAGTTCTCTGGAAATCACCTATGCGCGTAAGGGAACATCGGTACTGGTAAAGGGGGACGAAAACCATCACCTCTACCTGGTCCGTACGGGGGCCGTCGAGGTGCTTGATGAAAAGGGCATACTCAATGCGCAGCTCTCCGACGGCGACTGGTTTGGTTATCGCTCGGTACTAAGAGGGGGCAAGATTTCCCTGTCCATCAATGCCCTGGAAGACAGCCTGTTTTACATGATACCGGACCAGGTCTTTCTCGACCTGGTCAAGCAGCATGCCTATATCGAGGGTTATTTTTCCGAACATAAACCCCTGAGGCTACGCCATGCCATGAATGAAATCAGTATGGCCGAGGATAGCACCCTGGTGTCCACCCATGTGGGTGAACTCGTTCATGGCACACCACTATGCGTTGATCCCACGGTCAGTATTCGCGAGGCGGCACAGATGATGCGTGATGCGACCGTGACTGCCATGCTCGTGACCGATGCTGACAGGGTGGTGGGTATCGTCACTGATCGCGCGTTCTGTACCAAGGTGGTGGCCAAGGGCCTGGACCTGGATGACAGCATCACCACCATCATGACAGCCGACCCCATGACCATCTCGGCCCATTCCCAGGGGGCAAGGGCCCTGCTGATGATGGCTCGACATAATATTCGGCATATCCCGGTGCTGGATGATGGCAAGGTCGTCGGCATGGTGACCGCGACGGACCTGATTCGACAGCAGAGTAACAGTGTTATTTATCTGATCAATGAGATCCGAAGGGCAAACCATATAGAGGAGCTGAGATCACTCAGCATGCAGATACCGGCGACCATGGCGAGCCTGGTGAAGAGCAGCCTGACGGCCTATGACATAGGTCATGCCATCAGTTCAATCGGCGAGGCCATTATTCGGCGCCTGCTGGAAATGACGGAAGAGAAACTGGGGCCGCCTCCCGTCCCTTATGCCTGGATCGTGGCGGGTTCGCTGGCACGTAATGAACAGGCGGCCCACTCGGATCAGGATAATGCCCTGGTCCTGTCAGATGATTATGATGCGGATCAGCACGGGACCTATTTTGAACAGCTCAGTCGCAGCGTGGTGGATGGTCTGAACAACTGTGGTTATGTGTATTGCCCGGGTGACGTCATGGCGATTAACCCTAAATGGCGTCAACCGGTGAAGGTCTGGAAGCAGTATTTCGATCAGTGGATTCAGCATCCTCAGCCCAAGGCCCTGATGTACACCAGCATCTTTTTTGATCTACGTTGCGTCTATGGCGAGAAGCCGTTGCTCAAGGGCCTGCAGTCTTATGTACTTGAGCAGACCCGTGGTAACACGATCTTCCTGGCCCATATGGCGGCCAATGCCCAGCAATACCATCCGCCGCTGGGGCTGTTTCGAAATTTTGTTCTGGAGAAGGCCGGGGCCGAAGAAAAGGCGCTGGATATGAAAAAGCGCGGGGTCATGCCGGTGATTGACCTGGCCAGGGTCTATGCCCTGTCTGCGGGCCTGTCGGTACTCAATACGCAGGAACGCCTGGAGGCGGCGGCCAAGGCCGGCGTCTTGAGTACTCGAGGCATGGAGGACCTCAGGGACGCCTTTGAGTTCATCAATACGGTACGACTCCAGCACCAGGCATTTCTGATAGAAAATGGTGAACGTCCCGATAATTATGTGCCACCCGAGCAATTATCCGCCCTGGAACGGAAGCATCTTAAGGATGCCTTCGGGGTGGTATCCGATATACAGGAGGCCATGGGGCAGCGTTATCAGTCCGGGGCCTTTAGCTAATGCTGGACTGGTTACGCAAGACAAACTGGTATCAGCAGCGCCTGATCAGTC